>NZ_JBFULS010000017.1:0-91507 GCF_054049775.1 Methylobacterium sp. P5_C11
GGGACGCTCTCGGTCGCTGATCTGGGCAGACTGATGAGCCTCTGTGTCGCCCGAACAAACTGTCCGCATTTTGGACTGCTGGTGGGCCAGCGGGACATCCTAGCCTCGCTCAGACTCGTGGGCGCCCTGATGCCCCAGTCGCCGACCGTYGGCGAGATCCTGGCCAAGTTCGTGCGGCACCTACACAGAGAGGATGCCACCACCGCGCCCATGCTGATCCAGCACGGTGACACTGCGCGCCTGAGTTACACCAGTGGTTCATCTGGGACTGAGTGCGCGGATCAGATCGCCGACGGTGCGGTCGCGACCGGCGTGAACGTCCTGCGTATGCTGTGCGGATCCGAGTGGTCGCCGACCGAGGTCCTACTCCCGCGTTCCGCTCCGCCCGACCTGGAGCCATTCGCCCGCTTCTTTCGCGCGCCCGTCCGCTTCGACGCGGGCACGGCGGCCCTGATCTTTCCAGCAATTTGCCTTGAGCAACGCGTTGGGACGGGGGCCGTGTTGCACCGCCTGTTCGCGGATCGATTCGGGTCACCGGGTGCCGCATCGGTGCCAAGCTTGGCGGAGGACGTCCGGTGCGCCTTGCGCACGCGCTTGCCCGAGGACGAGTGTTCCGTCGAGGCGATTGCAACCCTGTTCTCGATGTCGCGCCGGACGTTCAGCCGCCGCCTCCGGCGCGAAGGMTTCGCCTTCGGCACGGTGGTCAACGAGATCSGCTTCGAKATCGCACGSCGGCTGTTATCCCGGAGCGACATGACCTTYACACAGGTGGCGCGCGCGCTCGGGTTCGCCGAGATCAGCGTGTTCACCCGGGCTTTCCGGCGGTGGTCCGGGCAGACGCCTACTGCCTGGCGTGCTGCGCATCGGCCCGGCTAAGCGACCGGTATCAATCCCAGTACTTCTACAGCTTGTTATGCCTCGCCTACGGATCAGATAGACGCGGTTTTGACTATCTCGCGGCGCATGGCGACTTGCCCAAGGGGCCYGGAGAGAGCGGCAGGGACGAGTACGGCCTGACGGCCCTTGTCATGGATAGGCTGATCCATGCACATCTCCAGGACTGCCGGATGGACCGCGAACGGATCTGGCGGGGATTTCGCTGGGCGGAGTGACCGAACTGCGGCCCGCGCCGCGCGCTGGAGTTWTACAGACGCACAGGCCGGGTCCCGCTATGGTGCAATGCAATCAAATTGACGACGACGATCATTCCTGCCGCAAAATCCAGCGGCATTCGTGGGCTGAGGCAAAATTTTCGCCAAGCCGAGTGTCGCAAAATTGCATCGACTGATCAGCATTCGATGAGACCCGCTCGCCCGAGCGCTTGCCGAATAATCCATGTYATGAAAGCTTTGCTGCAAGCYTCAGCGGGTCCGCCCGCCGATCCTTGGGAGCTGATGAATGCGACGCCTCGGCACGGCGGGCCAATGGGCTGCAGCAGCTCTCTTGGGCGCCTCTGCCCTTATCGCAACCGAGGAGGTCCGGGCGGCTGAGTATGCGCAGGGCATCTACGTGCTCGGCAATCGCGGCCCCCTCGCGGGCGTGATCCCTCCGCCAGGATTTTACTTCGAGAGCGAGACCTACTTCTATCAGGGCGATCTCGGCGGGAATCGCGTGTTCCAGGGCGGCGGTGTCGTGGCCGCAAACGTCAAGATCAACTTCAGCGCGAACTTCGCGACACCGATCTGGGTCACGCCAGTCGAGWTCCTCGGGGGCAATCTCGGCTTYTCSATCTCCRTCCCGTTCGGCACACCCGACGTYAGCGCCGGGGCGGTGCTGTCGTCACCCCGSATCGACCGAATCATCGCCGGACGTGAGCACGACGCCATCTTCAATGTCGGCGACATCTATCTCGCCTCGTTCATAGGCTGGCACTCCGGTAACTTCCATTGGACCGCGACGGCGCTCGGCGTCGTTCCCTCCGGCTCCTTCGAGAATGGGCAGCTGTCCAACATCGCGCTCAACCGCCCCGCGCTCGATCTCAGCGGCGCACTCACCTACCTTGATCCGGCCCTCGGTTACGAACTCTCGGTGGTGCCCGGCATCACGTTCAACTGGATCAACCCGGCCACCCAGTACCTGACGGGTACGGAGTTCCACCTGGAGTGGTCGGCCTCGAAGTACCTGAGCAAGGATCTGTCCGTCGGGCTCGTCGGGTACTTCTACGACCAGCTCACGGGCGACAGCGGGTCGGGCGACAGGATTGGCCCGTTCAAGGGGCGGGTTGTGTCGCTGGGTGCCCAAGTCGGCTACACCTTCCACGCGGGCGAGATCCCGATCTCGACGAACGTCAGGTTTTATCGCGAATTCGACGTCCGGAACCGCTTCCAGGGCACCGCAACTTACCTGACGATCTCGGCCCCGCTCTGGGTCGCGCCGCCGAAAGCAGCCGTAGAAGCAAAGCCGGTTGTCGCGAAGTACTGACGGGCGGAGAAGCGGGCGTCTACGCTCTGGACGGTCCGGCGGGCGCTACACGGTCCGGGCGTCTGGACCATCGCGTTCGTCGAACGACCCGATACAGCCAGGGGCTTTGAGGTTCTTCCTTGCCGGTGAGTTTTTGAACGAACTTTCGCCTGGCTTGGCGATTGTCGGCGTCTCTCGCCGATCATCACGGCGGATTGGCAAGAGGCGGGACGCGAGCGTTGGACGGTTCCGCCGGCGGAGGGGTCGGTCGCGTGCTCCTGATTGGCGTGCAGCCGATCAACATGCAACTCGCCGCCTACCACAACGTCACGAAGCCGAAGGATGCCGGCAACTGGCAACTCCGGGGGCAGGTGCAGCTCCTATTCCCGAAATAAGCGCATTGAGCGTTGAAGGCCACGACTCAGTCCCGCACCGTCTGCAAACCGACCCCACTGATCTGGGCCGCCTCCGAGCGCGAGCCGCCCGCGTGGATCGCCGACAGCGCCAGCCAACGGCGGATTTGGGCCGGATTACGCGAGGCCTTCGCCAGGGCGTGCAGAGCCTCAGCGTCGAAGTCTGACCGCAGCGGCACGGGAGCAGCCGTACCATCCTCCTCAAGCTCCAAACCCAAGTACAGAATCGTGCCGAGACTTCCACCGTTATTCCGCGTGAGTCTCACTCAATGAGGCTTGGTATAAACAGAGATGAAATGCTCAAATAAAATGAGTCATTGGATCTGTGGGCTCAATTCCGCACTCCGAACGTCTGCTTGCTCACGGCCGGAGCTCGGAAGCGGACGGGCTGCAATCGGCCAGACTCGGTCATTTCGGGGGCTGAACCGAACTGCCTGGGATCGGACGCTCCCATCTTCCGCTTCGGGTCAACAGCTTCCGTCAGCATGTGAGCAGTGGATTGTTGCGAGCATAGCCGAATTCAATCCGCCACCTGCGGGACCTACCCTGGACTGTGCCGCCGAAGCACGCATTGCTGTGGGCGCGACAGGCTGATGATCCGCAGCCCGGTCCGACCCCGCTGGCCCGCAGCCACTCGCGGGGTCCGCTCAGTGACAGCGCCAGGCTGCCGCCAAGACCGGATCATCCCATGCCCCGCAAGCCCAAATCCGAAACGCTCAGCCCGATCCAGCACCTCATCCTCGCCGCCGCCGTCAGTCATCCCGAACACCGGCTCGTCCGACCCGAGGACATCAAGCCGCCGACCTACCGCTCCGCCCTTCAGGCCCTACGCCGTCGCGGCCTAATCACTGACCGCGTCGCAGGCGATAGTTCGGGACGCCGACCCGCCGGCCCCGTCCTCTCGCAAGCCGGTCTCGCCCACGTGGCTCCCGCCCGGTGCGAAGCAAAGACGGTCGCACAGCCCCAGCCGTCCGTGGTCCACTCACCACGGCCCGGCTCGAAGCTCGCTTGCCTCGTTGGCATGCTCGCGCGCCCGGACGGCGCCAGCATCGACGAGCTCATCACGGCCCAGAACTGGCTGCCCCATACCACCCGCGCCGCGCTCACCGGGCTGCGCAAGCGCGGCTATGCTCTCGACACCATCCGCACCACCGGCGCGCCAACGCGCTACCGCATCGGTGCCGACGAGCCGCAAGTCACCGACCCTATGGCGTCGCCCGCCATCGAGCCCGCGACCGAGGAGGCAGCGCGATGAGCAGCGACCTCGCATCGACCCTGATCATGCTGCCGAGCCTCAGCACGGTCGAGCTGCGAGCCGAGTGGCGCCGCCTCTTCCGCACCACGCCCCCGCTGCTCAGCCGCGACCTGCTCGTGCGCGCTCTCGCCCACCGCGCCCAGGAACTCACCCACGGCGGCCTGACCAAAGCTACGCAGCGCCGCCTGCGCGCTTTGGCGGGAGCAGGTATCGACGCTGACACGCCGCACGCAGCCGCTCCCGCGCCTCGGCCAGTCACGCTCTCGCCGGGCGCGCGTCTCATCCGCGAGTGGGGCGGGCGCACCCACGTGGTCACCGTCACAGCGGACGGCTTCGAGCATGACGGCCAGCGCTACCGCTCTCTCAGCCACGTCGCCAGCGCCATCACCGGCGCGCACTGGTCCGGGCCACGCTTCTTCGGACTGACCGGAACCCGAGGAGCCGCGCGCCATGGCTAAGCCGAAGCCGGCAGCTTCCCTCCGCACCGGTCAGCCACGGCTGCGCTGCGCCGTCTACACCCGCAAGTCCAGCGAGGAAGGCCTGGAGCAGAGCTTCAACTCGCTCGATGCCCAGCGCGAGGCTTGCGCGGCCTACATTAGTAGCCAGCGCCACGAGGGCTGGCAGCTCGTACCCGCGCTCTACGACGACGGCGGGTACTCCGGCGGCACCATGGAGCGGCCCGCCCTCAAGCGCTTGCTCGCCGACGTCGAGGCGGGCAAGGTCGACGTGGTCGTGGTCTACAAGGTCGACCGCCTCACCCGCGCGCTCTCGGACTTCGCCAAGATCGTCGAGGTGCTCGACCGCCGGGGTGCCTCGTTCGTGTCGGTGACTCAGGCGTTCAACACCACCAGCAGCATGGGCCGGCTGACGCTGAACGTGCTCTTATCCTTCGCGCAGTTTGAGCGCGAGGTCACCGGCGAGCGCATCCGCGACAAGATCGCCGCGAGCAAGCGCAAGGGCATGTGGATGGGCGGCCTGCCGCCGCTCGGCTACGACGTGGCCGAGCGCAAACTCGTCGTGAACGCTGCTGAGGCGGAGACGGTGCGGCTGATCTTCCGCCGCTACTGCTGCCTGCGCTCGGTGCGGCTGCTGGTGGCCGAGCTGGCGCAGGCTGGCATCCACAGCAAGGCGCGGCGCGCGGCAGATGGCGGTGCCTTCGGCGGCCAGCCGCTCGGGCGCGGCGCGCTGTACGCGATGCTGGCCAATCGGCTCTACCGCGGTGAGGTGGTGCACAAGGGCGAGGCCTACCCGGGCGAGCACGCGGCCATCGTCGATGCGGAGCTGTTTACCGAGGCGCAGGCGATCCTGGCGCAGAACCGGGTCGAGCGCGATGATGGCGTGCGGGCGGAGGCGCCGAGCTTGCTGGCCGGGCTGGTCTACGACGCCGCGGGCGAGCGACTGACACCGACGCACACCAATAAGCGCGGGGTGCGCTACCGCTACTACGTCTCGCGGCGCCTGATCACCGGCGCGGCCGAGGCCGCTAAGGACAAGCCATTTGCCGTGAGGGGGGTGGATGTGAGTTCCGAGGCGGCCGGCGATGGACCAATACTCGCTGGTCAGCGGATCCCGGCGGCCAAGCTCGAGGCGGCGGTGACGGACCGCCTGCGCGCGCTGCTCACCGACGCGAACGCGCTACAGGATCTCGCGCGCGAGCGGTCCGCTCCCGAGCAGCACGCGATGGTGGTAGCAGCCGCGCGGCTGGCGGCAGAGTGGCCGAAGCTACCGCAGCTGCAGCAGCGGCAACTCCTGCAGACCCTCCTCACCCGCATTGACGTGCACGCGGAGCGGATCGAGATCGCGATCGACGGCGCTGCCCTGCTGCATTGGCTCGGCGTAGGCAAGCGGGAGGAGACAGAGGGCTCGATCGCAGCCGAGTTGCCGCTGCGGCTGATGCTGCCGGTGAGGCTGAAGCGCGTCGGCATAGAGATGCGCTTGATGCTGCCGGGCGAGGCGGCGGGTCCTGATCCGGACGCGAGCCTGGGCCGGCTGCTCGGCCGGGCGCACCGCATCCGCGAGCGGCTGACAGGTGACACACCGCTGTCGATCGATGAGGTAGCGCGGGCCGAGGGACTGACGCGCTCGTACACCACGCGGTTGCTGCGGCTGAGCTATCTCGCCCCCGACATCACGGCCCGGCTGATCGCAGGCGCGCATCCGCCCGATCTGAACGCGGTGCGGCTGATGCGGGACACGCGCCTGCCACTGGACTGGGCCGAACAGCGAGCGAGCCTGGCGATGGCCTGAGCCTCCCGCTCGACCGACACGCTCAAACACCCCGCCTTCCCCTCACATCATCATCCGAAGCGATTGAGACGAACGAGGCCCTGCGAGGCCTCGTAACGTTCGTGCTGCCATTCGGCACCGCCTGGCTGTGACATTAGCAGGCCCAGAGACGCTCCAGGGGTAATGTGCCAGGAGCGCAGGCCGAGACAGTGGTACTTGCGAAGGGCCGAAGCGAGACGGCGGCGCGAGAATGGCCCATAGATTCGGGCAGGCGCGTCTCCGGCGCTCAGCTCATGTATCCGGCCTGCGCAAAGTGCCGGCACGTCCGAGAGAATTCGACTCTCGGCCGAATGCCGACTAAACTACTGGCATAAAACAGAAATTTGGCGGAGACGGAGGGATTCGAACCCTCGATACCCATTTCTGGGCATGCTCATTTAGCAAACGAGTGCCTTCAGCCGCTCGGCCACGTCTCCGGCGCTCTGGCTCTAGAAGGTCGGATCCGGCGGGTCAACCCGATCCTGGCGGGCGGCGGCCGCGCGGCGGCGTTCCACGTGTTTGGCGACCCGCAGATGCCGCGAGATCGCGTAGTTCATCGCCGTCAGGAAGCCGTAGGTGCCGCGCACGAAGTGACGGCGGCCGAGATAGGCTTTCAGGAAGTTGCCCGGCAGCTCGACGTAGACCCGCCAGGTCGGGATCACGACGCCCCGGGCCTCCAGATCGTCCGCCTGCTGGTCGGAGTAGCGGTTCAGTTTGTCGAGCTGGTCGCCCAGCGAGCGCACCGAGAAATGGTGGATCACGCCCTTGAGCCGCCCCGGCGTCACTCCCGGGTCCAGCGCCACCCGGTCGTGGACCGGCGAGGCGGCGTAGCGGCCCCTGTCCCTCCGGTAGAGCCGGACCGGCGTCAGCGTGTAGGCGAGCGGGTGGGGGCGGCCCTCGCCGGGGAAGATCTCCGCGATGCCGATCCGCCATGCCGGCCGGCGCGGCTCCCCTGCGGCCCACAGGGCGCGGATCTCCCGGACGAGCGATTTCGGTACCACCTCGTCGGCGTCGAGGTTCAGGAGCCAGACATGCCGGCACTGCTCCTCGGCGAAGCGCTTCTGCGGGCCGTAGCCCGGCCAGGGATTGTGCACCACCCGCGCCCCGAGCGAGGCCGCCAGCGCCTGCGTGCCGTCCGTGGAGCCCGAATCGACCACCACGAGGTCGTCCGTGAGGCCGCGCACCGCCTGGATCGTGGCGCCGATCCGGTCGACCTCGTTGTGGGCGATGATGAACACCGACAGCGGCAGGCGGCCTTCGGCGCCTGCTGCCGGTGGGAGCGCCGACGCGCCCGCGGCAGCCCCGCTCACGCCAGCCAGTCCGGCACCCGGTCGAGGGCGATCAGCGCGTCGACGTCGAGGCGCGGACGCACCACGGCCGCCCGATCCCCCCGCACCAGAACCTCCGGCACGAGCGGCCGCGTGTTGTAGGTGCAGGACTGCACCGCCCCGTAGGCGCCGGCACTCATCACGGCGATCAGGTCGCCGGCCGCCACCGTCGGCATCTCGCGGTTGAGAGCGAGATAGTCGCCGCTCTCGCAGACCGGGCCGACCACGTCGGCGACGAGGCGCGGCGTCTCCGGCCCCGGCTCGAGGACCGGCCGCAGGCCGTGATAGGCCTCGTATAGGGTCGGGCGGATCAGGTCGTTCATCGCCGCGTCGACGATCACGAAGGTGCGCCCCGCGCTGTGCTTCACGTAGAGCACCCGCGTCACCAGGATCCCGGCATTGCCGACGATCATCCGGCCGATCTCGAAGACCGGCCGCAGGCCGAGGGGCGCGAAATGCGGCCGCAGGGTCGCCGCCAGCGCGGCCGGGTCCGGCGGCGGCGCGTTGTCGTCGCGGTAGGGAATKCCGAGGCCGCCGCCGAAATCGATGTGGCGCAGGGGATGGCCCGCCGCCATCAGCGCCCGGGCGAGGCCGGCGAGCAGCCGCGCCGCGTCGGCGAAGGGCGCCAGATCGGTGATCTGGCTGCCGATATGCATGTCGACCCCGTGCACCGCGATTCCCGGCAGGGCTGAAGCGGCGGCGTAGACCGCCGGCGCCCGGGTGATCGGGATGCCGAACTTGTTCTCGTACTTGCCGGTGGAGATCTTGGCGTGCGTGCCGGCATCCACGTCGGGGTTCACCCGGATCGAGACCGGCGCCTTGACGCCGAGGCCCACGGCTACCTCGGACAGGACCGCGAGCTCCGGCTCGCTCTCGACATTGAAGCAGAAGATCTCCGCCTCGAGCGCCGCCTCCATCTCGGCGCGGGTCTTGCCCACGCCCGAGAACACGATCTTGCCGGGATCCACCCCGGCCGCCAGCGCCCGCTGCAGCTCGCCCCCCGAGACGATGTCCATGCCGGCGCCCCGGGCCGCGAGGGTGCGCAGGACGGCCTGATTCGAGTTCGCCTTCATGGCGAAGCAGACCAGCGCGTCGTCGACCGCGAAGGCCTTCGCGAAGACGCGGTAATGCCGCTCCAGCGTCGCGGTGCTGTAGCAGTAGAACGGCGTTCCGACCTCCGCGGCGAGGCCGGTCAGGTCGACGTCCTCGGCGTGCAGGCGGCCGTCACGGTATTGGAAATGGTGCATCTCGGCCGTGTCTCGTCTGCGCGCCGGAGCGCGGGCTGTTTCCCGTGAAACACCCCGCCGCAGGCCTTAGCGGGCGCGCGCCGATGACCGGATCCGACCAAGTCACCCGACGCGCGGCACCACGACGGCGTGCCGGCGGCGTGCCGGCGGCGCTCTGCGCCGTGCCGGCCCCAGCCCTCTACAGCAGCGGATCCAGAATGAAAGGCTCCTTCGGCACGCGGTAGCCCCGCCGCGCGCCGCGGCTGGTCTCCACCGGCGCATCGGTGCCGCCCGGCGGCACCGCCGCCGCCGAGAGTTCGTCGCCGGCGCGAACCGAGGCCGCATCCGGCTCCGGCGCGCCGCCGCCGAGGCCGACGGAGACCGGCAGCGTCCGGCGCCCGCCCACCGCGTCCGAAACGGGCTTCGCGGTAGCGGGGGCCGTGGCCTGCGGCGGCTCCAGGCCCCCCCGCCGTCCGCAGGCGGAGGCCGCCAGGGCGACGAGGCCGGACACGGCGAGGAGTTTCAGGATGGGGTTCGACAACATCGCGCGAGGGTCCGGCGGGCTCGGCACCGGCACGCGAGGGCCGGCGGGGGCGCTACCTTAGCCGTTGCCGCGCCCCGGCGCGAGCGCGCACCGGACACATGCCGGGCCTCCCGTGCTCGGACGCGGTCATCCGGTTCACGCGCATGAGCCCCAGGTCCTTGTGGGGGTATCGATCCGAACGTCGCGGACGCTGTCGTTCGGATCGATGCACCGGGCCTCAGCCCCGACGTTCCTTGCCGCCCTGCGAGCCCTGCCGGCCTTTCCCGGCTCCGTTCTGGTCATGCTCGGCCTCGTAGGCGTCGATCGCCCGCCGGCAGTTCTCGCTGAGCTTCTTCCAGTTCTTCTGGAAGCAGGCATCGGTGGCCGGATCGTCGGGGGCCAGATTGCCGCAGTAGGTCAGGTAATCGCCGGTGCAGTACTTCTTCAGAGTCTCATTGCCGCGCTTCGTCTGCTGCGCCACTGCCGGCAGCGTCAGAGCAAAGGCCGCCGCGACGGCGAGGGCGATCGGCTTCAGGGGCATGGGTGTCCGTACCATCTGTCGACGTTGGAAGAGCGGAACAGTCCGCGTTGCGATGATGCCTTTGCGTGGTCGAAACAAGGCGGTCGTCGCAGGTTTTGGGGTCGGATTTGGCCGCGAACACCCGGCTTCGGACCGGATTCCGGTCAAACCCGCTCGGGCTGCGGTGCCGGATAGGCCGCCCGGGGCATCCGGCCCGGGCTTGCGAGGGCATCGGCGACCTCGACGATTCGCTGGCGCAGATCGGCGTTCTCCCGCTCGATCCCCGCCTGCCGGTCCGGGTGCCGGTCCCCGGATCGATCGCCCTGCCGGTCGGCCAGCGTCAAGGCCAGGGCCTCCTCGGCCGCCTTCAGGCTCGCGCGCAGATCGTCGCGCTCGGCCGCCAGCGTCGCGGCGTCGGGGGTGGCCGCCGGCGCCGTGCCCTCCCGCATCGCCAGGAGGCTGTCGAGCAGGTCGGCATGGGCGTCTTCGAGGGCCTGGAGCGTCGCGAGGCTCGCGGTGCCGTCCTCCCGGGCGAGGGCGAGTTCGGCCTCGAGTTCCCGCGTCTTGGCCTGGGCCTGGGCGATCTCGGCGTCCCGGGCCGCGACGTCGCGTGCCAGGGCGGCCACCCGCATCGTCCCGGCCCCGATCGCCGCCAGGTCGGCTTGGCGCCGCGCCTCCACGGTCTCGACCCGGCGCTCCAGGCGCCGCTGCTGAACGGCGAACTGCGCGCGCAGGAAATCGCGCTCCGCGGCGATCTCGGTCGGCGACAGGGGCAGGCGCGCCTCCGCACGCCGCCGCTCCAGGCGCGCGGCGCGCGCATTGAGGGCCGGCAGCAGCAGGAGGCCGCACAGGCTCGCCGCCAGGAAACCCAGCGCGAAGATCATCACCGTTTCGATCACGAGGGTGCAGCCCGCGCATCCGGCCGGAAGACCCGGCCCGCCTCCACTCTAGCTCAGGTCGGCCGCAAGGGTGAAATCCTGCGTGAAATCCTGTGGCACCGATCAATCAGAACGGGTTCCAGGTCGGCTCGCGGGTGAACTTGAGATAGCCGACATTGATGCCGAGGCGCGCGCCGACGCCGCTGCGGATCGGCACCACGATGATCCGGTCGTTGACCGCCGCGGTCATGCCGAAGCCGCCCACGAGGTAGGCCGAACCATCGACGCCCGCGAAGCGGCGGTACAGGTCGCGCACGTTGGGCAGGTTGTAGACCAGCATCATGGTGCGGGCGCCGTCGCCGCCGACATCGAAACCGAGCGACGGCCCCTGCCAGTAGATGCGCCGCTGGCCGGCATTGCGGGTGTAGAGGGTGCCCTCGCCGTAGCGGACGCCCGCCACCAGGGCGCCGCCGCCCTCTTGGCCGAGGATGTAGCCGTTGGGCTCGCCCCAGCGCCGGCCCGCCTCCTCGACGGTGAGGGCGAGGCCGCGCGACACGCTGCCGAAGAACCGGTGGCCGGATTCCACGATCTCGCCGGGGCGGAAGGTCTCGGGGGTATCGAGATCCTCGCCCCGTGCGCGTGCCGCCCCGGCGATGCCGAGACCCACGAGGGGCGTTCCCAGCGCCAGGCCGAGGGCCGCGCGCAGCAGGGTGCGGCGGTCGGTGCCGCCTTCGTCTCGTGCCGTCATCGTTGTCTCCTCGCCCGGTTCGATTAACGGTTCGTGCGATGGACCTGTGCCGATCTCGTCCCGCCGGATCGGCCGGGGCGCCGTCATCCATCCGGGCTTCGTCCCGCGGGACCCGGGTGGATGAGTCGGATCAGCTTCAGAGGGAATTCGCAAGATGTGGTTAACGCGTCCTGACCCCGCATCCGGCGCGCCGCGCGGTTCGGGGCCGGCCCGCGCAATCCTTCTGTGCGCGGGGCTGGCGGCCGCGCTGGCGACTCTCACGGAGACCCGCATCGGCGTCGCCGCGCCGGCGCAGACCGTCCTGGAGCGGACGCGGATCGAATTGCTGACGCTCAACGGTTTCGACCCGGTGAGCTATTTCCTGGACGGCGGGCCGCAGGCCGGCACCGCCCGGTTCGAGCTGTCCTGGGGCGGCCGGGTCTGGCGCTTCTCCAACGGCGCCAACCGCGAGGCCTTCCGGGACGATCCGCCGGCCTACGCCCCGCGGCTCGGGGGCTACGACGCCGCCGGGATCCTGGAGGGCCGGCTGGTGGATGCCGATCCGCTGATCTTCGCGGTGATCGGCGCGCGCCTCTACCTGTTCCGGGATGCCGAGCGGCGCGGCCGGTTCCTGGCGCAGCCCGGTCTCGCCGCGCAGGCGGAGGCGGCGTGGCCGGGCCTGCATGGCCTGCAGGACGTCCCGCCTACGGATGCGCCGCGCTGAGCGGCGCCGCCGGCGGCCGGCCGGGCTCGCAACGCGGCAGGATGAGCCGCGGGGCCAGCGACGGATCGCCCAGGGCCGCGAAGGGGCCGTTGCGGTGGTCGGGGCCGTGCTGGCCGTAGCGGATCGGGCCGCCCCCTGGGACCACCACGCAGCCCCCCGCCGCCGCCACGATGTGGTCGCCCGCGGCGGTGTCCCATTCCATGGTCGGGCCGCAGCGCACGTAGATGTCGGCCTCGCCGGCGGCGATCAGGCCGAACTTGAGGGCGGAGCCGACCTGGCGCGTCTCCAGGACGGGCAGCGCCGCGAGGCAGGTGGCGGTCTCGGCATCGCCGTGCCGCCGGCTGCCCAGGGCGACGAGTCCGGCCTCCGGCGCCGGTCGTGCCCGGACCGGCCGCCCTGTCCCCGGCCGGTCTGCGACCACCGGCGCCTCGAGGGTCGCCGGACCAGCCCACCAGACCCGGCCGAGCCCGGGCGCCGCGAGCGCGGCGGCCACCGGGCGGGCGCCGGACACCAGCGCGATGTTGACCGAGTAGTCCGGGGTTCCGGCCAGGAAGTCGCGGGTGCCGTCCAGGGGGTCGACCAGGAAGAAGAGGTCGCCCGGACGCGTCGCGTCGCCCTGGGCGCGCTCCTCGGCGACGACGGCGATCCCGGGGAAGCGCCCGGCGAGGGCGGCGACGATCAGGTCCTCCGCCTCGATATCGGCGGCGCTCGACGGCGACCCGTCCGGCTTCAGGGCATGCGGGCAGGGACCCCGGTGGTAGCGGCGCAGCACGGCGCCCGCCGCGCAGGCGATCTCGGCGAGCACCGCGGCGATCCGCTCGCGCTCAGGCCCCGAGATCGTCCCCGCGCCCGTCATGGCCCCTCCCAAGACCGCTCTGAATGCCCGAGCCGGCGGGCAATGTCGACCGTGCGGCGCGTGGAGCGCGCCGTCATCCGCGGTCCGGGCGGCGCGGGGTCTGCACCGTCCGACGGATCCGTGCCAGGAGAGCCTGGCTCCGGCGCCGGTGGCGGCGCAGCTCCGCCGCGAGGCCGCGCGCGTCCGGCAGGCCCACGGCCTTGGCGATCTGCCGGGCCGCGGTCTCGGACGGGTCCGCGGCGGGATCGGTCATCACGAGCCGCTGCCACTGGTAGACCGCGTCGAGGAACCCGTAGGTCTCGGCAAGGGATTCCGCGGCGGCCTCCGGCAGGAGGCCGCGCGCCCCGGCCCCGCGCAGGACGGCCTCCGCGCCGAGGCCGACACAGGCGGGCCAGGCATGGGCGTGGCTCAGCACGATGGCCTGGGCCAGGAAGTCGAGGTCGAACAGCGCCCCCGGCGCGAGCTTCAGGTCGGCGGGGCCGCCATGGCCGCGCTCGCGGGCGACGAGCGCCCGCATCGCGCCGGCCTCGGCGCAGACCGCGGCGGGGTCGCGGGGGCGCCCGAGGATCCCGGCGATCTCCGCCGTGACCGCGGCGCCCAGGGTCGCGTCGCCGGCCACGACCCGGGCGCGGGCGAGGGCCATGTGCTCCCAGAGCTCCGCCTCGCCCCTGTGATAGGCGGAAAAGCCGCTGTGCTGCACGGCGGGCGGGCTGTGGCTGCCGTGGGGCCGCAGCCGCAGGTCGACCGCGTAGAGCCGGCCCCGCCGCGTCGCGGTGGTGAGCGCCGCGAACAGGCGCTGCGCCAGGCGGTTGTAGGCCACCACGGCGTCGAGGGGCCGCCGGCCGTCGCTGGTGCGGTCCTCGGGGTCGAAATCGTAGAGGAACACGAGGTCGAGGTCGGATTCGGCGCTGAGCTGCCGGGATCCGAGGCGCCCCAGCGCCAGGACGCAGCACCGCCCCCTCGGCACGGCGCCGTGGTCCTGGGCGAACCGGCGCTCCTCCGCCTCCAGGCTCACCGTCACCGTCGCCTCGGCGATCGCCGTGTAGGCCTCGCCGGCCTGATGCGGGGTGAGGATGCCCGACAGGAGGCGCGCGCCCGTGACGAAGGTCATCTGGCGCGTGGCGTCCCGGCAGCGGTCGAGGAACTCCTCGTGGCTGGCCGGCTCGCCCACCAGCGCCCGGTACTGGGCGCGCACCGCGTCGGGATCCGTGGTCGGCGTGACGAAGTCCGCGTCCAGCACCGTGTCGAGGACGTGCGGGCTTAGGCCCACCGTGTCGGCGAGGCGCGGCGCGGTCCCGAGGATGTCGGCGAAGAGCACCCGCAGGCGCTCGTGCGAGCGCAGGATCGCCAGAAGTTCGGCCAGGGCTGGCATACGCGCGAAGGCGCGGTCGAGGGCGAGCAGCGCCCCGTCCGGGTCTGTGGTGCCGCCGAGCGCCCGCAGCAGGGCCGGCAGCATCTCGGCGAGGATCTCGCGGGCGCGGCCGGTCCGCAGCGCCGGGCGGCGCCCGAGATGCCAGCCCTGCACGGTTTCCCAGGCGAGGGCCGGGTCGCGGAACCCGAAGACCCCGAGCCGAGCCAGGGTGGCGGGCTCCGGCTCGGTCACGCCGAAGACGAGGCCGTCGTCCCCGGCCTCCGCCGACTCGAACAGCAGGGCGTAGTGCGCCTGCACCCGGCCGGCATGATGCAGCAGCGCCGCCTCGAAGGCCGCCAGATCGGGAAACCCGGAGAACAAGGCCAGCCCGGTCAGCGCCTCGGTCCCTGTGGGCAGGCGCTGGGTCTGCTCGTCCCGGACCATCTGGACCCGGTGCTCGAGGGTGCGCAGGAAGGCGTAGGCCGCGCTCAGCTCGTCCCGGGCCTGTCCGTCGATCCAGCCCTCCGCGACAAGCTCGGCGAGCATCGCGACGGTGCGCCGGCCCCGCAGGGCCGGTTTGCGGCCGCCGAAGACGAGCTGCTGGGTCTGGACGAAGAACTCGATCTCCCGGATGCCGCCGCGGCCGATCTTGATGTCGTGGCCGGCCACCGCGATGGTCTCGTGGCCGCGGACCATGTGGATCTGCCGCTTCAGGGCGTGGATCTCGGCGATGGCCGGGAAGTCGAAGTGCCGCCGCCAGATGAACGGCGCGAGTTCGGCGAGGAAGGCCTCCCCGGTCGGGATGTCGCCGGCGATCGGCCGGGCCTTGATGAAGGCCGCGCGCTCCCAGTTCTGGCCCAGCGTCTGGTAATAGTCGAAGGCGAAGACGGTGGAGAGCGCCACCGCGGTGGAGCCCGGGTCCGGCCGCAGCCGGTAGTCGATGCGGTGGACGTAGCCCTCCGGGGTCCGGTCGGCCAGGAGCTTCACCAGCCCCTGCGCGAGCTTGACGAAGAACGCCTTCGGGTCCCCGCCGGTCGCCGCCGCGGCGGGCTCGGCCTCGTAGAAGACCACCAAGTCGATGTCGCTCGAGTAGTTCAGTTCGCAGCCGCCGAGCTTGCCGAGCCCCAGGACGATCAGGCCGGACCCGTCCTGCGGCCGGTCCGGATCGGCCGGCTTGAAGCGCCCGGCCGCCATGCCCTGCCGGAGCAGCGCCTCGGTCGCGGCGCTCACCGAGGCGTCCGCGAAGGCCGACAGGGCGTGGGTCACCGCGTCGAGGTCCCAGCAGCCGCCGAGATCGGCCAGGGCGACCAGGAGGGCGTGCGCCTCCCGATGGGCGCGCAGGCGGCGTCCGACCTCCGCGAGGTCCGGATTCGCCCCGCAGGCGGCGCCGACCGCGCGCTGACGGGTGATGATGTCCAGGCTCGCCGCGTCCGGCGGCTGCTCCAGCAGGGCGACGAGCCGGTCGGGCGACCGGGTGGCCGCCCGCCAGAGGAAGGGAGAATGGTCGGCGAGCCCGAGGAGCAACGCCCGGCAGGGCTGCGTCAGGAAGCCGGCCGGCAAGGCGGGCTCGAGTTCGGCGAGCCGGTCCCGCGCGGCGTCGGGATCGGCGAGGCGGAGGCACGGCCTCAGGCTCTCGCGCAGGGTCGGGGCGGACGGCATCGGCGCCTCAGCGTGTCCGCCGGGCCGCACGCCCGGGGCGCCGGGCTCGGGTCGCGGGCCATCCGTTCCGGAGGCCGGGTCTGTCTCTCATGCCGCATCCTCCCTGGCGCGACGGCGCCGGCATCCTAGCCGATCCGGGCCGCCTGTGTCCGGCTCCGCGCGCATGCCCGTGACGGTCCGGCCTCGGCGCGGGTCCGGAATCGGCGGTCGCCCCGCCCCTCCGTCCAATCCGGTAACGCTTTTCAAAGCTGACCGTGGCGTCTATCCGTGCGGACCGGTCGTCGCCCCCGGCCCGACCTGCAGGTCGCGCAGGATCCTGTCGGGCGACCCGATCGCCGCAGGGGCGGCCGAGGACCGGGGCGTCCGGGAGCCGGCAGCCCCAATCGGGGCTCCGGCCCGCAGACTTCCGCTTTCCAGATCCGCCTGCCCGGAGCGCACCATGTCCTCCCCGACCTCGCCCACCCTGAACCTCGACGGCCTCGACCTCGCGGCCCTGCTCTGCTCCCGCGTCTGCCACGACGTGATCAGCCCCGTCGGCGCGATCGTGAACGGGCTCGAGGTCCTGGAGGACGACCAGGACGAATCGATGCGGACCTTTGCCCTGGAGTTGATCGGCAAGAGCGCCCGACAGGCCTCGGCGCGGCTGAAATTCGCCCGGATCGCCTTCGGTGCCGCGGGATCGGCCGGCGCCTCCATCGACCTCGGCGACGCCGAGAGCGTGGCCAAGGGCATGTTCGTCGACGACAAGACCAAGCTGACCTGGAGCGCCCCGCAGGCCCTGTTCCCCAAGAACAAGGTCAAGCTCCTACTGAACCTCGTGATGGTCGCGACCTCGGCGATTCCCCGGGGCGGAGTGATCGATGTCGTCGTCTCCGGCGACGCCGAGGCGCCCACCCTCGTGCTCAAGGCCAAGGGCTCGCATGCCCGCATTCCCCCCCACGTGGAGGAGCTGATGGCCGGCAGCCCCGAGAGCGGCACGGTCGACGCCCACGGCATCCTGCCGTTCTACGCAGGCCTCGTTGCGCGGGCCGCCGCCATGGATGTGCGATTCGCCATCGAGGGTGATGAGGTGACGATCACCGCCGCGCCCGCAGTGATCGTCACACCTGAGGCCCCCGCCGGCGAGGCTTCGGACACGGCGCTGGCGTGAGATTCTGAAAAACCAAGGCGCGAGGTCGGGATGGAAACGCTTCCCTAACCTCGCGCGAGTAAGTACGTTGCGCGAGACCTTCTCTGCGTAACGAGTAGCGACTATGGACGACCTGCTTCGCGAGTTTCTGACCGAGAGCGGGGAGCATCTCGACACGGTCGATGCAGAGCTTGTTCGGTTCGAGCAGGATCCGAATAACGAGACAATTCTTCGGAACATCTTCCGACTCGTCCATACGATCAAGGGAACGTGCGGGTTCCTCGGTCTTCCGCGGCTCGAAGCCTTGGCGCACGCCGCGGAAACCCTGATGGGCCGCTTCCGCGACGGCCTGCCCGCCACGTCGGATTCGGTCACCCTGATTCTGCTGACGCTGGACCGGCTGAAGGCGATCCTGGCCGACCTGGAAGCCACCGGCACGGAGCCCTCGGGCTCGGACGACGACCTCATTTCCGCCCTGGAGCGCATGGCCGCGGCGGAGCCGGAGGCCGCGGCCCCGCCGCCGGAGCCGGTGCTGCCCGATCCCGTGGTCCGCGAGCTGAAGCCCGGGGAGGTGTCCCTGGAGGATCTGGAGGCCGCCTTCCTGTCGGCCCCGGGACCGGACGAATCGGATCTCCTCGCGCCGCCCGCCCCTGTGCCGGCTCCGGTCCCGGCGCCCGCCGCGGTCCGGGCGCCCGTGGTCGAATCGAAGCCGGCCCCGGCCCGGGACGAGCCCGTCGAGGCCGAGAAGGCCGAGCCGGTCCGGGCCGAGAAGGCGGAGACCGCCGAGGGCGAGACGACCGCGGCCGCCAAGAACCAGACGATCCGGGTGAACGTCGACACCCTCGAGCACCTGATGACGATGGTCTCGGAGCTGGTGCTGACGCGCAACCAGCTCCTGGAGATCGCCCGCCGGCACGAGGATTCGAGCTACAAGGTCCCGCTGCAGCGCCTGTCCCACGTGACGGCCGAGCTGCAGGAAGGCGTGATGAAGACGCGCATGCAGCCGATCGGCAATGCGTGGCAGAAGCTGCCGCGCGTCGTGCGCGATCTCTCGGCGGAACTCGGCAAGCAGATCGACCTCGTGATGGTCGGCAACGAGACCGAGCTCGACCGGCAGGTCCTTGAGGTCATCAAGGACCCGCTGACCCACATGGTCCGCAACTCGGCCGATCACGGCCTGGAATCGACCGCCGAGCGCGTGGCGGCGGGCAAGCCCGCCCGCGGCACGATCCGGCTCGCTGCCTACCATGAGGGCGGCACGATCACGATCGAGATCGCCGACGACGGCAAGGGCCTGAACCTCGCGGCGATCCGCCAGAAGGCGGTGCAGCGCGGCCTCGCCTCCCAGGCCGACGTCGAGCGGATGACCGACGCCCAGGTCGCGAAGTTCATCTTCCACGCCGGCTTCTCCACGGCGGCGGCCGTGACGTCGGTCTCGGGCCGCGGCGTCGGCATGGACGTGGTCAAGACCAACATCGAGACCATCGGCGGCCTGATCGACATCGCCACCACTGCGGGCCGCGGCACCACCTTCACCATCAAGATCCCGCTGACGCTGGCCATCGTGGCCGCCCTGATCGTGCGGGCGGGCGAGCACCGCTTCGCCCTGCCGCAGGTGGCGGTGCTGGAGCTGGTCCGGGTCGATGCCGGGGCGCAGCGGGTCGAGCACATCAACGGCGCGCCGGTGCTGCGCCTGCGCGAGCGGCTCCTGCCGATCGTCTCCCTCACCGGCCTGCTCGGGCAGTCGAGCCCGGGCGGAGCGGCGGAGCAGGCGGGCTTCGTGGTGGTCGCGCAGGTCGGGCGCGAGCGTTTCGGCATCCTGGTCGACGAGGTCTTCCACACGGAGGAGATCGTCGTGAAGCCGATGTCGGTGAAGCTGCGGCACATCCCGATGTTCGCCGGCAACACGATCCTGGGCGACGGCGCCGTGGTGCTGATCGTCGATCCGAACGGCGTGGCCCGGCAGGTGGCGCAGGGCGTCCAGGGCAGCGGCGGCCACATCGACGCCGACGCCGACGAGGCGGTGGAGATGGCCGACACCAAGACCACGCTCCTGGTGTTCAAGGGCGGCCAGGGCAGCTTCAAGGCGGTGCCGCTGTCGCTGGTCACGCGCCTCGAGGAGATCGAGTGCGCCAAGGTCGAGTGGCTCGGCGGCCGCGCGCTCATCCAGTACCGCGGGCGCCTGATGCCCCTGGTCCCGGCCGACGCGGCGATCACCATCAAGTCGGAGGGGACGCAGGCCCTGGTGGTGTTCTCCGACGGCGAGCGCGCCATGGGGCTGGTGGTCGACGAGATCGTCGACATCGTCGAGGAGCGCCTCGACATCGAGATCGCGGCGGACCGCTCCGACCTGATCGGCTCGGCGGTTCTGCGGGGCCGGGCGACCGACATCATCAACATCGCCCACTTCCTGCCGCTGGCCTACGACGACTGGGCGCGCGGCCTGAAGCGGCCCGAGCAGGTCTCTACGGTCCTGCTGGTGGACGATTCGGCCTTCTTCCGCGACATGCTGAGCCCGGTGCTGAAGGCGGCGGGCTACCAGGTGGTCACCGCGTCGAGCGCGGAGACCGCGCTCGCGGCCCTGCAGGCCGACCCGCAGATCGAGGTGGTGGTCACCGACCTGGAGATGCCGGGCCGCAGCGGCTTCGACCTCGTCGCGGCCATGCGCCGGGCCGAGCCGCGCCTCGCCGCCCTCCCGGTGATCGGCCTGACCGGCGCCATCGGCGCCGACGCGGTGGAGCGGGCTCGGACCCTGGCGATCAACGATCTCGTGGCGAAATTCGACCGCAGCGGCCTGGTCGCGGCCCTGGCCGAGATCGGCGCCACCCTGGTCTCCAAAGCCGCCTGATTTCTGGGCCGCCCGCCCCACGACGATCGAATCCGGAGAGTTCTGATGCAGGCTGCCAACGCCAATGTCACCGGCACCGAGACCGGTACCACCGACGACTTCGTCACCGTCTTCGTGGGCGAAACCCTGTTCGGCTTGGCGATCGAGCGGGTCCACGACGTGTTCGTCCCCTCGGGCGTGACGCCGGTGCCCCTGGCACCCGCCGAGATCGTCGGCCTCCTGAACCTGCGCGGCCGCGTGGTCACGGCCATGAGCCTGCGCCGGCGCCTGGGCCTGCCCGACGCCGAGGCGGAGGGCGCCAAGGCCACCCCGAAGATGGCGATCGGCCTGGAGCAGGCCGGCGAGACGTTCGCCCTGGTGGTCGACGGCGTGGGCGAGGTGCTCAAGCTCGGGGCCGACAGCCGCGAGGCGGTGCCGATCAACCTCGATCCCCGGTTCCGCGACCTCGCCACCTGCGTCCACCGCCTCGACGGGCGGCTCCTGGTGATCCTCGACGTTGACGCGCTCCTCGGCTTCACGCCTGCCGGCGCCAAGGCGGCTTGAGGGTGACGTCGATGAAGGCGCCGCACGAGACAACCTGCCTGGTGGTGGACGATTCCGCGGTTATCCGGAAGGTCGCCCGGCGGATCATCGAGGATCTCGGCATGAACGTCAGCGAGGCCGAGGATGGCAGCGCCGCCCTCGAAGCCTGCGCGGCCAGCATGCCCGATGCGATCCTGCTCGACTGGAACATGCCGAACATGGACGGCTACGCCTTCCTCCAGGCCCTGCGCCGGAGTGAGGGGGGCGAGGTCCCGAAGGTCCTGTTCTGCACCACCGAGAACGATGTCGGGGCTATCGCCCGCGCCCTCCGGGCGGGGGCGGACGAGTACATCATGAAACCCTTCGATCGCGACATCCTGACGGCCAAGCTCGAACAGGTCGGCCTCGTCGCCGATGCGGCCTGACCGCACGTCCCGTTCCAACGCCCCTGCACCCGCGACCTGTACCCGAGGCAAGCATCATGGCCCTGAGTCCCGCGGTTGCCCCGCTGCGTACGCCAACGTCCCAGAGCACGACCGCATCAGCCCCCGCGATCCGAGTGCTGGTGGCCGATGATTCCGCCGTCGTGCGCGGCCTCGTCGCCCGCTGGATCGGCGAGGCCGGGTTCGAACTCGTCGGCACGGCTTCGAACGGCCGGATCGCCCTGGAGCTGATGGCCAAGCAGGACCCGGACGTGGTCCTGCTCGACATCGAGATGCCGGAACTGGACGGCACAACCGCGCTGCCGCGCATGCTCGCCATGAGCCCGAGCGTGCAGGTCGTGATGATGTCGACGCTGACGACGCGCAACGCCGACATCTCCCTGAAATGCCTCGCCCTCGGCGCGGTGGACTACATTGCCAAGCCCGAGAGCAGCCGCGGCGTCACCACCTCGGACACGTTCCGGGTCGAGCTGATCGAGCGCGTCCGCGTATTCGGCTCCGCCCGCGCGCGGAACCGGCGCCCCGCCCCCGCCACCGGTTACGCCCCGGGACACCACGCCGCCCCCGCACCGGCGGCCGCCACGCCTCCGGTGCCGGCCACGCCGCGCCCCGCGACCCCGTTCACGCTTCGCCCCAAGGTCCGTACCCGCACCCAGCCGCGGGCTCTCCTGATCGGTTCCTCCACCGGCGGCCCGCGGGCGGTGGGCGAGATGCTGGAGGGAATCGGCTCCGCGGCCCTGCGGCGCCTGCCGGTCCTGATCGTCCAGCACATGCCGCCGATCTTCACGGCGGTCTTCGCCGAGCACCTGGCGACCCGCACCGGGATCCCGGCGGCCGAGGGCAAGGCCGACGAGCGGGTCGAGCCGGGCCGCATCTACGTGGCGCCGGGCGGCCGACACATGGGGCTCGCCGCGGGGGCCAACGGTCCGACCATCAAGCTCACCGACGGCCCGCCGGTGAATTTCTGCCGCCCGGCGGTGGACGTCCTGTTCAAGGATGCGGCGGTCGTGTTCGGGGCCGCTACCGCCACCGTGATCCTCACCGGCATGGGCTCGGACGGCACCAACGGCGCCCGGGCGCTCACCGAGGCCGGCGGTCCGGTCTTGGCTCAGGATGAGGCCACCAGCACGGTCTGGGGCATGCCGGGCAGCGTCGCGCGGGCCGGGCTCGCCGAGGCTGTGCTGCCACTCCCCGAACTCGCGACGGCGTTGCGCGCCATGATCACGGGGCAGCCGGCATGACCGAACTCGAGTTCGAATTCCTGCGCAGCTTCCTGAAGCAGCGCTCCGGCCTCGCCCTGACCCCGGAAAAGCGCTACCTCGTGGAGAGTCGGCTGACCCCGGTCTGCCGCCGCTTCGCGCTCGCGAGCCTTGGCGACCTGATCGGCGCCCTCAAGCTCGGCCAGAACGGGACGATCGAGCGGGCCGTGGTCGAAGCCATGACCACGAACGAGACCTTCTTCTTCCGCGACCGGATCCCCTTCGACCTGTTCCGCGACACGCTCCTGCCGGACGTTCTGGCGCGCAATGCCGGCCGCCGTCGGCTGCGGATCTGGTGTGCGGCGGCCTCCACCGGGCAGGAGCCGTACTCGCTGGCCATGCTCCTCCAGGAGGCGGCGCCACGGCTCGCCGGCTGGCAGGTGGAGATCGTCGCCACCGACCTGTCCACCGAGGTGATCGAGAGGGCCAAGCTCGGGCTCTACAGCCATTTCGAGGTCCAGCGCGGCCTGCCGGTGCAGTGGCTGATCAAGTACTTCACCCAGGTCGGCGAGCAGTGGCAGATCGCCCAGAGCCTGCGCAGCATGGTGGATTACCGGCAGCTCAACCTGCTGCACAGCTTCGCGTCCCTCGGCCAGTTCGACGTGATCTACTGCCGCAACGTGTTGATCTACTTTGATGCGCCGACGAAATCGGACGTCCTGGCGCGGCTCGCCGCGCAGCTCGCGCCTGAGGGCGCGCTCCTCCTCGGCGCCGCCGAGACGGTGATCGGCCTCACGGATCGGCTTTCGCCGAACCCGAAACACCGCGGGCTCTATGGTCACGCCGAACCCGCGGCGCGCCCGGCCGAGACGGCGCAGCTGCGCATGGCCGCGAGCCTCTGAGACGACCGCGATCGGCACCGCCGATCGCGCCCCCCGATCGCGCCCTTCGGGACCCGCTCGGGGCCGGTCCCGTTGCCGCGGGGCGCCGGGCTTCCGGCCCGGCGCGGAAACGCGGCTTTAAGAATGACGTGGGTAATTTGCACACGGACCCGCCGCCGGGCGATTCCGGCTCTCCCGTGATCCGAGCCCCGTCATGAATACTGTCTCGTCCAACGCGACCGCGCGATTGGCCGCGCCGCGATGGTCGCCGCCCGAATCGCCCAAGACCCGGATGTCCGACACGATCAGCAGCGCACTGTCGGCCGGTACGATCAGCAGCACCGACGCGACCGCCCTCACGGGCGCCCTGAGCACGATCGATTCGAGCCTGTCGTCCGACCGGGCCGGGTCCGCCTCGGCCAGCACCACGACCCGGGCCAAGCTCGATCCGTCCTCCATGAAGGACCGGATCGACGGCCTGATCGCCGATCAGGTCAGCAGCGGCAGCCTCACCGCCGACCAAGCGACGGAGCTGAAAAACCTGTTCTCCAGCCACGGTCAGAGTGTCCAGAGCGCCGACGCCACCGGCGACGTGTCCGGACAGGACGGGCCGCCCCCCGGCCCGCCGCCGGGGGAGTCCGCATCCGGCAGCACCGGGAGCGGGACGTCGTCCTCCACGTCGGTGACGCAGGCGACGACCGACCTGCTTTCGACCTTCATCCAGCAGCTCCAGGGCAGCCAGTCGGGCAGCGCCAGCTATGGCGCGGGCGGCACCACCAACGGCGGCACGATCTCGGCCCTGCTGGTCGACTTCCGGAGCTGACGCG
The DNA here is from genome assembly GCF_054049775.1 of Methylobacterium sp. P5_C11. Lineage (NCBI taxonomy): Bacteria > Pseudomonadati > Pseudomonadota > Alphaproteobacteria > Hyphomicrobiales > Methylobacteriaceae > Methylobacterium > Methylobacterium sp. P5_C11. The sequence goes on from NZ_JBFULS010000017.1 coordinate 23,975, forward strand.
CCGGGGCGGGCCGTGGGATCTCTCGCCCGGCGCATCGCCCGCCTGCGCGCGGCCGGGGTCGACCCCGGCCGCGCGACGCGGCATCACGACGCCATCGCAGGCGCGCGACCGGTCGCGGTCGGGAGGAACGGCATGGTGGCAGGATTACCCAAGGTCGCGTTCATCGGCACGGGCGGGACGATCTCGTCCCTCGGACGCGACGCCCTCGATATCCTCGACTACACCGCCACTGACCGGCGCCTCGAAGCCGACGGCATCCTCGCGACGGTCCCCGAACTCGAGACGGTCGCCCGGATGGTGCCGGTGCCGTTCCGGGCGGTCCCCAGCCCGGCGATCGGGTTCGCCGAGTGGCGCGACCTCGTCCGCCTGTGCGAGCGCCTCGCGGCCGAGCATCCGGACCTCGCCGGCATCGTCATCGGGCACGGCACCGCCACCCTGGAGGAGACCGCCTACGCCCTCAGCCTGACCCTGACGGTGGACCTGCCGGTGGTGCTGGTCGGGTCGCAGCGCCCCATGAGCGCGCTGTCCACCGATGCCAAGCTCAACCTCGTGGCCGCAATCCGCACCGCCGCGGATCCGGCCTCCCGCGGGCGCGGCGTGCTGGTGGTGCTCAACGACGAGATCCAGGCGGCGCGCGAGGTGACCAAGACCTCGGTGGCCCGGCTCCAGACCTTCCGGACGGCGGATTTCGGGGTGCTCGGCCAGGTCGACGGCGCGGCCGTCCGCTACTATCGCCGCTCGGAGCGGGCGCACGCGCCGGGCACGCCCTTCGACATCCGCAGCCTGCCCGCGCTGCCCCGGGTCGACATCGCCTACGGCTACGCCGATGCCGACGGCACCGCGGTCCGGGCCTTCCGGGCGGCCGGCGCGCGCGGCCTGGTTTCGGCCGGCCTCGCCCCGGGCATGACTCCGCCCGCCGAGGCCGAGGCCCTGGAGGCGGCGGCCGCCGACGGCCTCGTGGTGGTGATGTCGACCCGGGCCGGGAGCGGCGTGGTCCCCCTCACCACCCGGCTGCGCACGCGCGGCATCCTCAGCGCCGACAACCTGACGCCGCAGAAGGCCCGGATCCTGCTCGCCCTGGCGCTGACCGTCACGACGGAGCCGGAGGCGGTGGCGCGGCTGTTTGCGACCTATTAGGCTCTGAGACGGCCGTCGGCGGCGCGGGCGCGGACACGCCCGGCGCCGTTGCGCGCCGCCCGTGCACGATGCGGCGGAGCGGATCACAGGTCGTCGCCTGACTGCGGGTGCGACGCGGCGCTGGAGCGGTCGGCCGGGTGCGGTCAAATCGGGTCCGGGGCAAGGGGCCGGCTTCGGCTCCGTGCGGTCAGGACGCGGACCTGTCATGCCGGCGGCGTGGTTCCAACGCGCGCGGATGCGGCGAGGATGGGGCCGAGCGTCCCCGACAGGCCACGTCCCACAGGTTCCAGAGACCGATGCCGCTGATCGATCCCGCCCGCGCGCTTCTCCTCGTCATCGATGTTCAGGTCCGGCTCATGCCGGCGATCGCCGACGGGGCCGGGGTCATCGCCAACACAGGTCGCCTCGCCGCCGCCGCGAAGCTCTTCGACGTCCCGGTCCTGGTCACCGAGCAGAATGCCGGCGGCCTCGGGCCGACGGTGCCCGCGCTGGCGCCCGAGCCCGGGACGGCTTTTCCAAAGATGCACTTCGGGGCCACCGGGGCACCGGGGTTCCTCGAAGGGCTGCCGGCGGACCGGGACCTCGTGGTCACCGGCTGCGAGGCGCATATCTGCGTGCTGCAGACCGTGCTCGGGCTCCTCGATGCGGGGCGTCGCGCCTTCGTGGTCCGCGACGCCGTGGGCTCGCGGCGGACCGAGAGCCGTGAGGCCGCGCTCACCCGCATGGCAGCCCACGGCGCCGAGATCGTAACCACCGAGATGGTGGTGTTCGAATGGCTCGGAACCGCGCGTCACCCCCGCTTCCGCGAGGTCGTGAAGCTCATCAAGTGAGCGCCGCCGGCGTCAGGGGCCGTCCAGCGCCGCGCGGGTCTGGGCGTCAGGCCCGATATCGTCGGTCCCGTTCATGCCCAGCACCTCGATCAGGCGTGTACGGGCGCGGCTGACCCGGCTCTTGATCGTACCGACGGCGACGCCGCAGATCGACGCGGCCTCCTCGTAGGTGAAGCTCTGGGCTCCGACCAGCACCAGGGCTTCGCGCTGGGCGGGCGGCAGGCGGTTCAGGGCGCTCTGGAACTGCGCCATCTCCATGCGGATCTCCTGTTCCGGAAGGGCAGTGAGGCGACCGGCATGCACGCCGTCGGCATCCTCGACCTCACGCTTGCGCTTGCGTTGCTCCGAGTAGAACAGGTTCCGCAGGATCGTGAACAGCCACGCGGTCAGGTTGGTCCCACGCCGGAAACTGGCGGCATTGATCCAGGCCCGCACCAGCGTGTCCTGCACGAGGTCGTCGGATCGATCGAAATCGTAGGTCAGCGAGAACGCGAAGGCGCGCAGCGCCGGGATCGCCCCCAGCAGGAGGTCGCGCATCTCGGCATCGGCGCCCGTCGGGATCGGGCCGGATCCGCTCCCCGCGGGAGCGGCTTGCAGCAACAGGGTCATCGCGAGGCCTCCGTATCGGAGCGGGCGGCGAGGTCGTCGAGGAGCGTCCGGAGCCGGTCAGGAATCGGCTGGGCCAGGACGCCGGCATAGTGCAGGCGCAAGCCACGCCCGATCCGGTCCCGCGCCGCGTGGCCGATCGGCCCGCCGGGTGCCATCGGTCGCCGCTTCGGGCGGGACGCGGACGCGCCATCCGGCTCAGGGACGCCCGCGTTCGCCTGATCGTCCTCGATTCCTGACATGGTCGCCCCTCTGCCATGCGCGATGCGCCTCCGAGGAGCCCGGCGGTCCCTTGGACCGTTCGCGCCATCGGCTTGGCAGAGACGCGCCTCATCGCCTTCCGGCGGCGCTGGTAGGCGCGACGGATTTAATCGGCTCTGAATCGCGCATTCATCTAATTTTAATCTTGCAATGGCCCAGCTTGAATTGAAATTATTGGATATATATTCAGAAACAATCCAGAAATACTTGTTTTTAGCGTGGCTGTACCGACAGTCGGTCGGCGTGCCTGAACTCAGGATGAGCGGATCCCGAGACGGTCGGACGGGCCTTAACCGGCTCTTCGGGGCCGATGTCCTGGGCACGGCCCGCACGCGATGGCGACCCCGATGCGCCTGCGAGAGGCGGAACCGCGCCCTCGGGACGCACTTCCGTCTCTACCTGCACGATAGGGTGTCGGTGGGACGGCATGAGGGCGGACAGGGGGGTACCGACGGATCGCGGGCCGCAGAACCGACTCACCACTGCGGGGCGAGGCGCGGTCGATCCGCGTCCGCCGCAGGCGCTTCCAGCCGCCGCGGGCGCCCGATCACGGGACCCCGTCGCCCGGATGGACGGCGCCGTCAGGGTCCGTTCGGAAATCGTCTGGTGCCGGTGGAGAGGATCGAACTCCCGACCTTCGGTTTACAAAACCGCTGCACTACCGCTGTGCTACACCGGCAGGCGCTCTGAAACCATTGAGGGAATTGGTGGTTTCGGTGCGTCAGAGGCGCTTTTGACTACGTTTGGGGGCGCTTCGTCAAGGCACATCAGACGGCACATTCCGTTCACCGCTCGTTCGCGCTGCCCTTCGGGCGAGCCGAAAAGCCGGCTCCCGAGAAATTCGGGGGTCGGCACAAGGGTCGGCACAGGCCGCGGCACAGGATCGAATGGCCAAGGAACCCGCGATCGTCTCCGAGTTGCGCAAGGCGGCCGAGGTCTCCGACCAGGAGATCGACGCCGCGGTCGACGCCGTGCTCACGGACTTGGCGACCGAGGCCTATCCGCTCGCGAAGGGCTGGACCCTCGACCTCGTCGAGACGCTCCGGACGAACGCCCGCGCGACGGAGGCGCTGACCACCCAACAAGCCGACCTGGAAGCGCAATATGGTCCGGACGGCAATCCTTTTGGCGCACCCGGTGAAGGGGTGACGGGGGCGGTGCTGTGACGCCAGACGAATACGTCAGGGTGGTCGTCCTGCCGGCAGTGCGAGAATTTATGGCGAAGCCCGACGACCGGCGATTGGCCTGTCTGTCCGCGATCGCTGCCTTCCACATCACCGACTACTTGATGCGCGCCGTTCAGCCGGCGACCACGAGTCAGGGCGAGGCCGAGCTGAAGCGCATCCGAGGGGTACTCCAGACGGATATGGCCCACTGGTACGATGCGATCGAGGGCATAGCGAACGGCGCCAAGCACTGCGGCCGAGATCACAACCGCGGTGCGCCCTTCAAGCCCGGCGACGAGGCATCCATCCCACCCTTCGGTTTCGGCGAGGGCGGAGGGTTTGGCGGGTTCGGTCAGGGACGCTCGCATGGTCCAGGTCTCCACTCGCCAGCGGCAGATGGCCATGTCTTCGTTGACAACGCTCTGGGCTACTTCCTGCTTGGCTGCGCGCGCCGGTTTCCTGATCACATCACGAGCATCCAGCCTTCGGATCGGGACCCGAAGTTCAAGTCGGCCGGCTGACTAATGTCGGGCGACGAGAGCGATCCGATCCTCGATGCGGTCGACGCGCTGCGAGCCGCCGGCGAGGTCGTGACGCCGATCTGGAGCGCTGGCAGATTGGCGACATGACGTTCACGGACGCGGATCTGTGGCGCCTGGCGGCCAGCCGCGGCTTGATCGAGGACCACCAGGAGCAGCCGGCGGCGGCACCCTCGACCCAGCCGCCCTGGCGCGAGGTCACGACGGACGACTACCACCCGCGAATCCACGAGGACGACGTCGGCGGCTCGGCCTACATCGCCGCCGGCCGGGCGGTGCATCACCTGCTCCAGGAGCAGCTCGACGGCAAGTGCCGCCTCCGGCTGGTCCTGCGCGAGGCCGTAGACCTCGCGGGCCGGGACTAGAAGCGGCAGAACCCCTACTGGCTCTGGGCCTACGATCACGGCGTCAGCACGATCCTGAGCGCGGCCCTGATCGTGATCGAGATGCGGTCAGGCAAGCGGCACGTCGTGCGGATGGTGCGCAATGCCGAGGACGCGCGCGATCCGGGCGGCGGCTGGGCCGACGGCGTGCAGGGCGGGATCGCGCCGGGTCCATGGTTGAGGCGTCCGATCCCGACGCGGTGATCGAGGTGCTGGCCCAGAATGGGCGCGGGCGAAGGCATTGAGCGCTCGGGCCGGGCTGCCGCTGGCGTGAGGACGCCATGACCGATGAGCAGAAGGGCTACCTACATGCGCTGTCCACCATGCGCCTCTGGCATCGGTGGCAGATCAGCGAGTGCCTTGGCGATGCGCGCGCCATGCAGGCCCACGAGCAGGCCATCGCATGGCTCGACATGCTGATCGCGACGAAGAAGCCGCACGCGGCTCAGGATGAGGGCGAGCTGCGCCGTGCCAGGCCGACTGGCGAGGCTTAGATCAGGCCGCCCATGGGTCTGCCGGTGAAGGACTTCACGGCCTGCGTTACGAGCTTCGCAATGGCCAAGGCGGCGGCAGACGCCTGCGTTTCTGAGGGGAAGGTCCGATCCAATTTTGGGACTACTCGACCTGGCATGCCAGCTTGGCCATAAGGCCAATCCGTTGGATGTTTCCCTCGTCGGAGGGCTACGCCGACGGTCTGAGCAGGAGCGACATGGCAGAGCGCTATCACTTCCGCCTGAGGGGGCCGAGAGAGGTCATCGAGGATACCGAGGGCGTCCTGGCAACCTCGATCGAGGTTGCCGTAGCCGAGGCAACGCAGCTCATCGCCGAGATGCGCGCCCGAAGCGAGTTGCCCGATCCTGGCGAACGCTGGTCCTTGGAGATCCACGACGATGCCGGTGTCGTGCTGCGCTCGTTTCAGCTGTACTGAGTGTCGGCTTTTAGGCGGGATAGCTTGCGCAGGATCTTGCGGATGTGCTTGCGGATGAGAACGCTCTCGGCCGTAGGGCAGAGTTCTGGATGCACAATCGGCATATCCATGCCATCGCAGACCGAGCCGTACATCGAACTCTCCGCCTGATTCGAAATCAGTCTCTAGCAGACCGTTCAGGCCAGCGCATCCATCATATGGCGATATTTGCTGGAGATGGTTTGGCGCGATTAACGTAGGTCAAATCATTTAGGCCCGGAAACAATAGCGCAATAGAATTCCCGTGCTTATCGGATTGTCCGACAGACAAGCGGTCGAAATAATTCCTGTCTCACCCGCTTGGAATGACATCGTTCAATTGCGGACGGATGCTCGACGGCTGGGAGCACCGCATCACGGCGCCGTCACCATCAATCTGGTCGCGCCAGGAGGCGACGGCGGGCAGGAGGTCGGCGGTGTCGAGGCTGGTTGGCATGACGGTGGGATACCGATCACAGACGGGACCGCTATGCGACGCCTTCGTCCACCGATAAGCTTCAGCGCTTCGCGAGCACGAAGAAGCGAGGGTAAGATCCGAAGGCCGTGATCGAAAGCGCGATTTCCAAACTGATCTTGCGGCCAGCTGTCGACGACGGCAGCCCGAAACGGGATCCGTCAGAGACAGGCAGGGCAGGCGCAGCGGCAACGCGACGCCGAGAGGGGCGAGTTCGAAGAGGGGACTGCCGATTCCGAGCGAGGCGCATGGCGCAGGCGAGCGCCGAGCCCGATGCGCCCGGAGACTACCGCAGTCATCTTCGTCTATCAGAACCGTAGAAATCGAGGGCGCCGAGTCCCGAGAGGAGCAATCGATGCTGAGTCCGGTAGAGGCGTTGCGAAAACTGCGCGACGAGATGGTGATGGATCGCCGCAAGTTGGTGGATCAGCAGGAGAGCATCCGGAACGTACAGGCCGAAATCGAGGCAATCGATCGGGCTATCGCGGACGAGGAAGCTGTGCAGAGCAGTGAAAACCAGAAAATCGAGTAGCGTTTCAGATTGAAATCTTCGCCCCGGTTAGATCGTCTCGTATTCCCGTCCCCGTGCCCTCGCGCGTCCTCTCCCGCTGGCGTATGCTTGACGCCAAGCAGGAGGCTCCCATGGCCGAGCAAGATCGTGCGCTCATCGACACGCACGGCGAACAAGACAACGTCGCCTTGGCGCAATTAGGCGCGGCCGTGATCCTGGCTTGGCCCTTATTGGAGTCCGACATGCAGCGCGATTTGATCGCGACAGCAAACGTCGTGGATGGCGTCAAAAGAGATCCGAGTTTCGAAGCGGCCCTGACTCGGCTTGTTCAGATGAACACTCGGAGCAGAGGTTGATCATACAGACCGGGTCAAGGGGTCGTCGCCACCGCCGAGCCCATGCGATCGCCAACACCATCTGAGCCGCTCGAGGCTGCGGGCGTCACCGTCATCGAGGAGAATGGCAAGGGGCCGGGGGGCGGCTGAGGAAGGGTCGAATACGAGCGACGCTGTCTGAGCCAAGCTATGCATGTATTCCAGTTCAATCCCCGCCGTGCCATGCTTGGTCCAAAGGGAGGATGATCAGCATGCGACGGTTCGCAAGCCTTGGCCTCGCGCTCGCCTTCGGGGCTGCCGGTTTCACCGCTGGAGCCGCAGCCAAGGCGCAAGACATCAAACGAACCGAACTCAACCGCTCGCCGGTGTCTGGTGACGATACCAAAGAGATCGTCATGCAGCTGGTGGAGTTCCCGCCGGGCGCCACCTCACTTCGGCATTTCCACAACGGCGAAGAGGCTTTCTACGTGCTGGAGGGCGGCACGGTGCAGGTGCCTGGTCAGGTGCCGAGAGAGCGGGCTAGCGGTGAGCACGGCATCAACCAGCGCGGCGTACCGCATGCGGGTTATACGGTGGTCGGCGAGCGAACAATCAAGATCCTGTCAGTGTACGTCATCGACAAGGGCAAGCCGTTGCAGGAGCCTGCGCCTTGATCGCGGACCAGCCCGAGCACCTGAAGGCGAAGGACTATCTGAAGTGAGCAACGCTGAAGCCGAGCCTTGGGAATTACGCGAGATCCTTCGGCTCGCGACGGCTTTGGCAGAGCATTTTTTGAAGTCAGACGCCGCGGAGGTGTCAGCTCACCCTGAGAGGCTCAAGGTTCTCCTAAGCGCCACCCAATTCCTCCATGACCACGATGTGTCATGGCCACCCGTCCTGCGCGAGGCCGTCGTCAAAGCCGCGGAACGCTTGGAGGGAATCCGTGGACGTTGAGGACCGCGACTTCGAGCACTCGCCGCTGCCCGGCTCATTCGGCCGCGATGGCGCGGCTGTCGATGTCGAGATTTACCGGTATTCCAGCACGCAGGAGCCCTGGCGGTTGGTCGCGGTCGATCTGGCGTCGGGTCGCTCCACCGCTTGGGCTGGGACCTTCGCGACGGAGCAGGAAGCCTACGCAACCTTCACTGCGATGGTCGAGGCGGACGGCATGGCGTCGTTCGCGGCATGGCGTTGCGGCACGATCCACTTATTTGAGCCCATCATGGTGGGATCGGCGTTGAAGGCTGCGCAATCACGAATGGATGGAGGCTCGGATGCCGCCCATGCTGACGAAGACGATCATCGGCGCCGTCATCGCCATCGCCCTCGCGGCGGCCGTCTCCTATGGCCTTGTCAGCCAGCAGACCGCTGACCAGATTCAGACCAAGGCGAACCAGACGCTGCAGAACGATCAAGGCTCGCTCGGACCTACGTCGCAGCAGCCACCGCCGCCCCCGTCGAACTCGATCCCGCAGGCCCCCGGCCAGCCTGGCGCATCACCGCAGCCGCCCGCACCTGCTCCGAAGCAGTAGCGGCTCTATATCGGCCGCATGCCCACGCTCGGCCTCAAGCTTCCGCTCCGCATCTGTGTCCTCGAAGAGACCGTGTGCGTCGAGGACGCCAACGGTCGCTGCACCGGCTACATCTATTGGTCCGACGATGGGCAGTGCCGATCCAGCAGGGGACGGTTCTCCAAGGCAGAGGCTATCGAGCAGGTGCGGGTGATCGCGAGGGCCTGGGCCGATGCACTCGCGTCGAACGGCACGCTCAGCACCGGACCAGCGCCGGGTGCGGGCGCTGCAGCAGCCGAGCCATCACCGCAGGCGTAATATCGCACCCACTCCGCCGCCTCGTGGAAAAGGCCCTGAAGGCGAAGCGATGATGACGGCTCGGACCGGCGCCCTATCTCGGCCGACACTGGCTCACGAGAGGGTGCATGTCCCACTTCCAGGCTTCCCGCCACATCCACCGTACAAGCTCCCGAATGAAGGCAGAAACGCGCGAGACGACCTCTGCGGAGGTCCGGGAGGAAATCGAGGAGGCGCGCCGGGCAGTCGACGAGCGCACGGAGCGACTACGGGCGATGCGGTTGGCTCGTGCAGGCCGGGGCTCCTGAAGCAACTCTCGAAACCGCCGGCCTCACCGTTATTGAGGAAAACGGCGAGGGGCCGCGGGCGGGGCTTAAGAATGTTGCGCACCCTGCTCGACACCGCCATCCCGGCGGATGTCCTGCCGGGATGCGCTACCGTCCGGCCGAATTGACGATGAGCCGTTGATTGCCTAGCCCACGCTCATTAGGTCACTAGCCTTCGCCAGGAGATGTCAATGGCTACGGACAACAAGCGCGGCAATCGCGAAGCCAAGAAGCCCAAGGCTCCGAAGGTGAAGACCAACGCCTCGGCGCCGTCGACCAAGGGCATTGTGACTGCAAAGCCCGCTGCGGGCTCGAAGAAGTAGGGTGGCGCTCAGATCGGCTGGATAGAGATGTAGTCCGTCTGGCCGCTCTCACCCCTGCCCTCTGTTGGCCATCATCGTGTAGGCCCGGCCCTCGACGCCGCCGTACCGATAGCTATCGTGCCTGGATGCGCACAGCTCTCGCCGCCCTCGCTCTCTTTGTCGCTGCCTGTGGGGCGCAAGCGCAGCAGCAGATATCAACCGTCCCTGAACTGCTGACAGCTGAACTGAAAGCTGCTCAAGCCTGCGAGGGATCTGGTGATCCCGCCATCATCAAGGAGCAGTGCAGGCTCCGAGATCGGCTGAGCGGCCGCTTGGCCCAGGCCGGCCACTGCTATGGCCGGAAGGGGCAGGCTGAGGGAAAAATGGAATGGCACGCCTGCCAGCCGGACTCGATCTATGAGGACGACATCGAGGCAGTGCAGCCCTGACGGCTACTCGACCGCCTCCGGGTGCCGCGACCACACGCCTGTGTAGTGCCGCAAGATCTGCGAGCAGCCATTGTGCGATCGGCGGTGTGAGAGAGTCAGGTGCCCCTGTGCGCTGTAGACACCCATGACCGTAACGCGGCCGTGGCAGATCGGACAGCGCTTGAGGACGTTGCTAGGCAGCAGGCGCGCCTCGTTGAGACTGACAGCTCGCCAAGCGCCGTCCGCTTTCACTTCGCAGGTCTGTGCTGACGGCGTCGGCATGCCCGACCATGCCGCCTCGGCAGACCGCTCGCCAGGGCTGCGAAGCCACACCTCATCCGCTCGGCCACACCCCAGTCTGCGCACGGGGCGGGAGAGCGTCCGATCTCACCAGAGTATGAGCCGAGCCGATACGCAACTTGGCTCGGGGTACGATGGCAAGTGGCGGTTACCGGGCCGTGCGCGTGCCTGCGGCTCAGCGATCCCGCGCCGAGATGCCAAGCACGATAAAGCCCCCACCGCGGACCGACCGGGCAGTGATGTAACTCCCGCAAAACGACTTACGACGAGATATCTTCGTCTTCCACGGATTCAATTGCCGCGATAGCGATTTGTATCTCAGCAATCTGTCGTATAGAGCTACGGGAAGGTATAGTTTTCGACGTGGCGGCCGCGACAATAATGCTACGGCGGCGAGCTGCAAGCAGATCGTGTAATTCGCTCAGTTTATCTGTATTACAAAATTCCACTTGAACTAAAGATGCCAATCTGTGGAATGGCACTACTGTTGATGAGTTTTCGGCTTCACGAGCTTCGTGCTCGTCAGGAGACAGGATTTTATCCATGGGTGCGCCTGTCCATTGCAGGCCAGCGCGCTTGTCGCTCAGTCGCCGGAGCCTGAAAGGTTTCACCCTGCGATCCGTCAGTCTCGCATGGATCGCGGACGCCGCATAGAAGAACCTCAGCCTGCAGCGAAGGCTCGATTACTCGCGTGTGCGAACGGTATAATCACCAACGAAAGAGCCCCCCGCGGCAGTGCCGGCGGGGCTGATGTGATCTTGGGGAAACTTGAGGCCCGGTCTACGCGCAGGCGGCAGCGGGGTCCCAGGCTCTGACTCGAAACGCGCTTGTCTGAGTTCGAGACCACTGCTCTTCGAGTGGGCCGGCTCAGCGGCCCGCCAGCCCGACCTTCGCCAGCACGATCCCGCCGAAGTCCAGCAGCGCCGCCGAGGCGAGCCCCCAGCCGATCTTGCGCAGATCCCGCACCTGCCGGGCGACCTCGGCGAGCCCCTTGGCGGCCTCCGCCTTGGCGCCGTCCACCGCCTTGTCGATCCGCCGCTCGATCTCGTCGCGGGCGACGAAGTGCTCTATGTCGCGCCGGTAGGCGACGCCCTCCAGCTTCTCGTCCATCCGGTCGAGCTTGCCCCCGAGCGCGTCCATCTGGCGGCCGGTGGCTTCCACGCGCTCGATCAGGCGCCCGATCCACTCGGGCAGATGGTCGGCCATGGCCCCGGTCCTTCGCTCGCCGCGACCCGGCCGCGCTGTTCGCGCCCGGGACGGTGTTTCGTCCGTCATCGCTGCGCGCCCACGGTCCCGGGGCTCACCCCTTCGGCCCGATCATCTGCGGCACGATCTTGTCGACCGAGCGGGCCAGCATGTAGGCGGCGATCCCGACGGTGAGCAGCGACCACAGCTCGGCCGGCACGCCCTTCAGCGCGGCCACCACCTCCACCTACAGTCCGACCATGGGCGAGACCACGCCCACCCAGGTGATGATCGCCAGCGCCCAGAGCACGGTGATCGGCCGGGCGTTGCGGGCGAGCCGGCTCTCCGAGCCGGCATCGGTCTTCATCACCTCGGCCATGGCGCGGCTGAGGTCGCCCTGCTGGTCGATCAGAGTCTTCTGCAGCTCCAACTGTACCTGCAAGCGCTGGCCCTCGTCGGGCAGCACCTTCGCGAGGATCGGGCCTATGGTGCCGAGCAGCGAGGGGAGAATGGCGAGGAAGCCCATGGTCAAGTGCCCTTCTGCATGTTGTGGCGGATCGCATCCCGCAGGCGCAGCCACCAAGATTCGATGGGGACGGCCGGCGCGCCGGTCATCGGCCCGAGCGGATCGGGGCGCGGCGGGTGCCGCTCCCCCGGATGCGCGCACCGGGGCGGGATCGCCCCGGCGGGCATAGACGGTGCCGTAGGCGGACAGCCCGGCCTGGTCCCGCTCGGCCTGCCGGCGTGTGAGGATCGCGGCCGGCCGGTCCCATAGCAGGAAGGCCTCCACCGCCCGCGGCAGGTCGCTGGCATTGGCGAAGCGCACGACGCTGGACTGCGCGAAGTTGGCTGGGCCGATGTTGAAGCCGAGCGAGCAGCAGGCGTCGAAGAACGGCTGCGGCACCGGTTTGGCGAGGGCGGCACGCACGGCAGCCAAGTAGGGCTTGAGATCGGCCGCGAAGAGCGCGTCGGCCTCTGCCTCGGTCAGGATCAGCCCGGCCGTCACGACGGGCGGCCCAGCGGCCGAGGTATGGCCCCGTCCGATCGTCCATGTTCCAACGCTGTCGGGGTAGGCGCGCAGACGGCAGCCTTCGCGCGCCGCCAGGGTGCTGTCCGCGTAGATCTGACCCTGCGTGCCGCCCGCGGGCTCCGCGGACAGCGGCTGCAGCTCCAGCGCCCCGTTGCCGCGGATCTTCACCACCGCCCGGCGCGTGGCCGTGCCGGGCGCCGTGGTCTGGACATCGAGACAGGTGCCCTGCGCCATCGCGGTGAGATCCTCTTCTGCCGTGCCCAGAACGGCGACGGCGTTGGCGGTGTAGGCACCGCCCGCGTGGTAGCCGGCGCCGAACAGACCGAAGAGCCGGTCGGCCGCCTTGATCGGCAGCGGCGCCCCGACCACACCCCGGGCGGCCCGGGCGTTGCAACTGGCGACGGGCGCCCGGGTGCCGGCCACATCGTCCCCGAAAGCGTCGAGCTGGACGATGGGCTGCTGGCCGAGTCCGAGGACGTGCAGCGGTGCGCTCGGGGAAGTCACCCCTGACAAGCCGACATAGCCAGTCGCGGCCGCGATCGTCATGGCCGTCCGGAAGACGGCGCCGTCCGGGCTCGTCTTCAACGTCAGATCATCGCTGCCGAGCGTGCCAAACAGAACCTGGCTCACATAGCCGGTCTGCAGGATGAAGCCGGCGTCGTGGGCCGCGGTCTTCTTGTTGAGGGTCAGGCGCATGTTGCCGGCCCCCGGGGTGACATCGTCCCAGGAGAGGAGGGCGGCCTCGGACTTCACCGCGAGGCGGTTGGTGGCGTCTGCGGCGGTGTTGATGCCGAGCGTCGGCACGCCGGTCTTCAGGTCGCCGGCGGAGACGGTCGGGTGGCCGCCGGGCGTAACGCCATCGTGGACGACGAGGCGCCAGTTGGTGGTGTCGACCACAAACTCGCCCGGCTTCCCGACGAAGGTCGCGAGGAACGACCACGCGTCCCTCAGCCACTGCGTGCGCACGCTCATGCGGAGACGAGCCCCAGATCGAGAAAGTTGGGATAGGGGTCGGAGGCGCGCCCGAAATCGTCGTTGCGGACTGCCGTCTGTGAAGCGAACCCATGATCCGCACCGCGGCCGAGGGCCAGGGTCTCGGCGACCGGCCCGAACCGGCCCGAGCCGATCGGCGTCACCGTGTAGGGGGTGCAGGTCGCAAGGTCCTGCAGCGCGTCGCCGAAGATGTTGAACGCTTGCAGCTTCAGGGTGAGCGTCGTGCCGATATAGGCGGCCGGCACGCTGTAGCGGAACACGGCCTCGTCGAGCCGGGTGAAGGGCGTCCCGGCCGGATGCGCGCCGATCGCCGAGCCGTAGAGCCCGCGCTCCAGATAGGTCAGGGCGAAGGCGTGGGATCCGGTGAGCGTCGCCGTGGCGTAGGAGACCAACTCCCGGTCGACCAGCGCCAGGATCACGCCATCCCGCGCGTCGGCCTGTGTCGCGGAGGCCAGCGTCCCGCCGGATCGGCCGAGATCGACCGACAGCGTGTTGCCGAGATCGGGGTTCGGCCAGGCCGGCGCAGCCAGGTCCGCGGTCAAAACGCCCTGGCGGGACGGTTGCGTGAGCGTGCCGATCTCGACGAAGGTCGACCCGTCGCGGGAGACCCAGACGTTCGCCCCGCCCCAGAACGGGTCGGCATTGGCGCCGGAGGCCGCGATCCAGACCTGGGGCACGCCCGCGGTCAGCGCGGCAGGCGGCTCGAAGATCAGCGAGTCGTTGACGGCCGCCGGTACCACGCCGCGGTCGATGCCGGAGCCGGTCGCACCGACTGTGGGATAGGCCGCTGCGGTTGCCGTGCCGCGCGGGAACTCCTCGGCCGTGACGGTGAGGAGCCCGTCCTCGTCCTCCTCGATCGCCGTGATGCGCACCGGCGCCCGGGCGAGCCCGAGCCCCGGGTCGGTCAGGGTCACGATATCCATCGGCTCCAGGAGGCAGAACTCCCAGGACAGGCGGAACGTGAAGGTGTTGCGGATGTAGAGGGCGCGCTGCAGGGCGAGCTGCGCCACGAGGCGGCCGATGGAGAGCGCGCAGATCTCCCGGGCGGTGATCGTCCCCCCGACCTTGAGGCCGTAGCGCTCGATCGCGCCCTGGTCGCGCGCCTCGACCGTCGTCGTGGTGTAGCCATGACTGCGATCGGAGCACTCGACGCGCTGGACGTTGGGCAGACCGTAGGGATCGCTGCGCGCGATCCGCACCGGATCGTCGCCCTCGGCGGCCAGGAAGTCGTCGTCGGTGAGGTCGTAGACCGGCGTGACGTCGGGCACGTAGGTGACGCGGGCGCCCGAGTGGGTCGTGCCGGTCACGACTTGGTCGCCGTAGGGGACGATCTTGAGCCGCGCCCCCGACCACACCGCCGCGCTGTTGGTCAGCCTCAGCCAGCGCGCCAGGATGGCATTCGCCGTCTCGGCGTCGGTCAGGGCCGGGCTGAGCCCGAGGCCGAGGGCCGCGCAATAGGTCTGGTAGGACGCATCACCCGACGCGCCGAACAGGCTCATCGTGGCCTCAGACCGGGTCGGCCTCGGCGGCCGCGCGTGCGGCCCACAGGCTGAAGAAGCGCGGGTGCCGGCCCGGCTCGGCGAGGACGGGGTTGCGGGCGAGCGGCTCCTCGACCACGGCTTGAGCCGGCGAGAAGGCGTGCACGAGAGTCAGGGGATCCGTCACGGTGATGATGCCGCCGTGGGCGTAGGCGCGACCGTAGCGGAAGACCACGACATCGCCGGGCTGCGGCCGGGCGACCTCCGCAGCGCAGTCGAACACGAAGCCGAGGTAGCGCTCGTCGGCGCGGTGGAGGTGCCAGTCCTGCGGGTAGGGCCGCGGGTCAAAGGCCGGCACGAGCCCGGCATCCACGAACACACGCACGAGGAGCATACCGCAATCGACGCCGACGCCGCGCAGGTCGGCGCCGGGGTGGTAAGGCGTGCCGATCCAGCTCAGGGCGTCGCGCACGAGCGTTTGGCGCCCTTCGTCTTCAGCATGCATGGCAGGCCCCCGACGCGCTCCATGCAAAGGCACGTGACCGCGCGCCGCTCGCTCCTGGAAGGGATCAGGTTCGATGGAGCACTTCAGATCTGATGCAGAATCCCGATCCCGAAGGTCGACGCTGGATCGCGACTGGGCCTTGGGCTTCATGTCGGAAGGGGACGTTCCGTGCTCGACCCGTGTCGGCCGTGCAAACAGTTATCAGCGGTTCCCGAGAGCGGTCGTATGCCGGCCGCTTCCTAACGTCCCCTCGGATTTGCTTTGCAACAAAATTCGATAAGTCCACGAAATTGCTAAATCTGGTATTTTCCTATCAAATACAAAAAGCACTAAGATATCGAGGTAGCCTGTCCAATTTGTAATTTATACTGATCCGCAATATTAACTAGTATTAGGCACAAGATAGATTAATGCGAATATAATAACCACCTAAATTCGGTTATATTTAATCTACATACTCATCGACGCTCGCTAAAATATTTCCCGAGATTTTAATTCCTAGTTTATCCGCGGTTTTCATATTAATAACTACCCGGTATTTGCTCGGTTGTTCTACAGGAAGGTCGCAAATTTTAGCCCCCTTCAGCAATCTATCCACGTAACTGCCGGCGCTTCGAAATATATCAGGGATATTCGTTCCATATGACATGAGAGCGCCGTCTCTCACGTACAGTTCGTTGTGAAACACCGAAGGCAAGCTCTGCTTGAGAGCTAGTGCCGCGATCCGCTTCCTTTCGACAACAAATGAAGGATCCGGCTGTGCTGCGAGACACGTATGGCCATCTTGCTGAATAGCAGCAAATGCAGATTCCAGGTTCGATATGCCATTTATCTCGAGAGGCTCAATTCTCAAATTTAAATTGCTTTCTTCTAATTTAATCCGGTCCACGTACTGACGAGTGTCGGACGTATCAGTATTGACCATAATTTTTGCGACTTTTATGCTGGGGATGGCCTCTTTTATAACTTCAAGCCGCTTTTTGATGAGATCAGGGAATTCTATCCCCGTTATGTTTCCGTCCGGATGAGGTATGTTTTTGACCAACCCGCGCCCGACCGGGTCAAATGCTGCAATAAAGACTATTGGCGTTTCTTTTGCTACTTTTTGCAGTGCCAGAGCCGAATTCGGGCCCGCTCCTATCAATATATCAAAATTCTTCGATGCGAGCTCTGCAGCCATGGCTTGAAAATGTTCCGGAATTTCAGCCGGAAATCGATGCTCGATGATAATATTTTGGCCTTCGAAAAAGCCGTGATCAGCAAGTCCCCGACGAAAAGCGCTCATGTATAACGCTTCTTGGTCCGGACCGGCCGCATGCCAAAGCAGACCGATCCGAGGAACATGATCCTGCGCCCACGCAGGGGGCATGAGCGCCTTGAGGCTGAGCCCGGCTATAGAGCCCGAGAGAAGTGTTCTCCGCAGCATTGCATCTCGCAAAGCAATATCGAACCTCGCAAAGCAACACTTGGATATCTATCAAAAAATTCCGCGGTCCACCAGATGTGATTCACAGCGGGCGCTTGYATTTTCGACGGCCGCTTTATGACAGCTCGTCCGCGTCGAGGCGACCGCAATGGGGCATCCTATATCCGCCCACTCTCAGGAGGCACTTACGACTTCGGTCGTCCGCTTCGCCGCCATTTCAGCGGAGGGGCATTCGTGTCGAACGTTTATGCGCCCATATTTCCTACTTGATCGAGCCGTTCATGCATCAAGGTTCGCAGGTTGTGCGCCTGGGTGTTGCCCAGGTCGCTGCGGCAACAGCACGATCAGGGCGACGATGAAGGCGACGAGCACAGCCGAGGCGATCGGTCGGCTCAGGTTCAGGCCCCCGTCGGCGACCGGCTTGTCCAACAAGTCACCCACCGTCGCGCCGAGGGGGCGCGTCAGGATGAAGGCCGCCCAGAACAGGCCAACCCGCGAAACCTTCGTGCGGGCGTACAGCAGGACGACCACGGCCAACGCCGCCGCAAAGACCAGCGCGCCGCCTTCGTAGCCGAGGCCGCCGGTATCCGCGAGCCAGTCGCCGAGTGCCGTTCCGAGCGTCTGCGAGACTGTGATCGCTGCCCAGTAGAATGCCTCGGACCGTGGGGTCGAGACCGTCTCGACCGACACCGTACCCTCCGTTGCGTACCATAGACCCAACACTGCCGCGAGGCAGACCAGCAGTACGCTCGACCCGCCCGTATAGCCGATGCTCAGCGAACGGTCGGCGAAGTCGGCCGTCGTGGTGCCGAACGTCGTCGAGGCGATGATCGTTGCCCAGTACAGGGCCGGGTTGAACCGGCGCGACAGGATCTGGGCGATCACGAGCGCGACGAGCACGACGGCGAGCAGCGCCGTTCCGGCAAGATAGCCCCAGTCCAACGTCATCGTGACGGTGTCGCCGCCGGTCTCGCCGAGCGTCGTGGCCAAGATCTTGATGATCCAGAACCCGAGAGTGACGGCGGGCACCTTGCTGAGGGCGCGCTGCGTGCTGTCGTCCATCGATCGGCTCCTTCGGTCGGGGGAAAGATCACTCGGCGTCGGCACTGGCCGGATGCGCGCCGGCCCGCTGCGGGATGGCCAGCACGCACGCGACCATCAGGACGGCGAGCGCGGCGGAGATCGTGATGTCGCTGATGCCGAGGCCACCGGAGGCCGGGGGCTTGTCGAGTGAGTTGGCCAGCGTGGCGCCGAGCGGCCGGGTCAGCACGAAGGCCGTCCAGAACAGCAGCGGTCGGGAGACCCTCGTGCGCCAGTACAGCGCCGCCGTGCCGGCCAGCGCGGCCAGTATGAGCAGGGCACTGCCGTCGTAACCGAGCCCGGTGCTGTCGGCCATCCAGTCGCCGAGCGCGGTGCCGAGCGTCTGGGAGAACATAATCGTCGCCCAGTAGAAGCCTTCGGCCCGCGGGGTCCGAACGGTCTCGACCGCGACGGTGCCGAGCGTGCGCTTCCACAGCAGCAGGGTGAGCACCACCGAGGAGAGCAGGATCACCGATCCGCCGGCGTAGCCGATGCCGAGCGAGCGGTCGCAGAAGTCGGCGAGCGTGGTGCCGGCGAGCGTAGTCGCGGTGATGGCCGCCCAGTACAGAGCCGGGTGGAAGCGGTCGGCGCGGATCTGCGCGACGAGCAATACGATCAGGGCGGCGGCGAAGATCGCGGTTCCGGCAAGGTAGCCGAGTCCGAGCGTCAGCGTCACCGCGTTGCCGCCGACCTCGCCGAGCGTCGTGGCGACGATCTTGATCGCCCAGAAGCCTGTCGTGACCGCGGGGACCTTGCACTCGGCGGATCGACTGTCGTCGTTCATGCGGTACGGCCCTGTCGCTGGAGAGCCGGACCGGCGTGGCGAAACGGGGTCGGCTCTGGCCGCGCGCAGTAGCGCGGCAGAATGAGGACAGAATGAGCTGCGCTCCGGGAGCTTGGATCGTCAGCTCGGCAGGACGACCCGGGCCAGGACGCCGCGCTGTCCGTCCCGGCGGTTCTCGACCGTCAGGCCGAGACCGTGGCGCTCCGCCACCCGATGGGCGATGGCGAGACCGAGCCCAGTGCCTTCGATATCCTTAGGCGCAGCGCGGAAGAAGCGGTCGAACAGGCGTTCCTCGCTGCCCGGCGGCAGACCACACCCGGTGTCGCGCACTGTGACGACGCACTGCCCGTTCTCCTGGGACAGACCGACATCCACCTGCCCGCCGGCCGGGGTGTAGCGCAGGGCATTGTCGAGCAGGCTCGCGACGAGGGTCCGGACCTCGGCCTCTGCGCCATCGATGACCTTCGATGCTTCGATCTCAGCGCCGAGGTCGATGCCTGCACCTTCGGCGAGCACAGCGTGGTCGGCGACGCAGTCGAGTAACAGCGGCCCGACGTCGACCGGCTCCCCGGCGTGCGGCACCTGATCGTCGAGCCTCGCGAGGCGAAGCAACTGATCGACCAGCCGGCTCGCGCGGCGAAGGCCGCCAGAGAGTGCCGACCTTCCTTCGGCCGGAACTGGACCGTCCGCCCAGGCCAGTGCATCGACCTGGGTCTGCATCGCAGCAAGCGGCGTGCGCAGCTCGTGGGCGGCGTCGGCTACGAATTGCTTCTGCGCGTTGAGCGCAGCCTGAAGGCGCAGGATCAGCCCATTCAACGCCTCTACCAGCGAGGCGATCTCCGTGGGCACGGTTGAGGTCGACAGCGGAGCCGTCGCTGCGGCGCTGCGACCCGCCAGATCACGCACCAGTCCGTCGAGGCGGCCGAGGACCCGGTTCATCGCCCACCCGACGACGATCCACGAGAGCGGAACGAGCAACAGCAGTGGTGTCGCCGCCCCGAGTGCCGCGTTGCGGGCGAATTCGGCGCGGACCAGATCCCGCTGAGCGACGCGCACCGTCAACGTGCCGCTCTCGGTCGTGTAGGTGCGCCAAGGCTCACCGCCCATGACCGCGTCCGCGTAGCCAGTCCGCTCAGGCCGATGCGCATCCACCCCGGGGTCACTGCGCAGAATCGTCGGGCCTTTCCAGATCGTGACCGCGATCTGATCCTCGGGGTCCTGGTCGGCAGCGGGGGGTGCATCGGCTTCGGCGAGGCCGGGACCGGCGTTCAGGGCGACCTGCCGCAACTGGCCGTCGAGGAAGTCGGCAGCCTCGCCTCGGTCCAGGATGTAGGCGGCGACCATTGCGGCAAGCCCGACACCAGCGAGCAGGGCGGTCATCCAGCCGAGTGCGGTCCGGCGCAGCGAGGGGCTGCTCATGGCTTCGGCACCATCCAGCCAGCGCCGCGGACGTTGAGGATCACACTTCGGCCGACCCGGCGACGGATCGAAAGTATGAGGGCATCAACGGCATTGCTCTCGACCTCCTCGCCCCAGCCGTAGATGCGCTCCTCGATCTGAGCACGCGACAGGATGCGGCCCGGCCGCTCCATCAGTGTGCGCATAAGGGCGTACTCACGGGCGGGGAGCAACGCGGTCGCATCGGCGTGCGTCAGCGTGTGGGTCTCGGTATCGAGTTCGGTATCGGCAGCTAGAAGGCGTGCGGTCGCGCGCCCGGCCCTCCGGCGTAGCACGGCTCGCATTCGCGCCAGAAGCTCGCGCGTTTCGAAGGGTTTGACGAGGTAGTCGTCCGCGCCGAGGTCGAGACCGCCCACCCGGGTATCGAGCGCGTCGCGCGCGGTAATAATCAGGACGGGCGTGTCGTTGCCGGCGGCGCGGGTCATTCGCAGAAGATCCAGACCGTCGGCCTGCGGCAGGCCGAGGTCGAGCAGGACGAGCGTGTGGTCGCCCGTCCGCAGGGCTGCGTCTGCGTTGGAGCCGTTGCGCACCCAATCGACCGACATTCCTTCTGCCCGCAGGGCGGCGGACAGCCCCGCGCCGATCATGCCATCGTCCTCGATCAGCAACACGCGCATCAGCGTCTCGATCGCTTGCCTCCCCCGTTCCTACACCGGAACGCCTATTCGGGGGCGGGTTGTTCGAGCCACGTTTGCCACGGTTGTGGGATCCACTTTTTTAAACTTTCCTCCGTCAGAAGACGAGCTGAAGACCATCCGTCTCAGCCGTAAGTCGTTGTCAGCCGGGCCAGCAGGACGCGGACCTTCTGAGGGTCTGCGATGTGTCGGGATCATACGACTCCAAGGCTCAGAATCCGCTCATCAGAACGCCGCCTCGGGCGTGGGCACGAACGGGAAGCCGCGGAAGTTGGCATCGTTGGCGAACCTGGACCGGCAGGTCGCCAGGGTGTGGTCGCAGCCCTGATAGGCCGTGAAGCCGTCGCCCGGCGCCGGGGGCGCCGGCAGCGGGTAGGTGAGCGTCAGCCCGGTCGCGTCCGCCAACTTGATCGTGGCCGACACCCCGGTGTTGCCGCCCGAGGTGAACGTCACCGTGCCCTGCGTCAGCGCCTCGCTCGCACCGGCCCAGGGGATGACCGTCGTGCTCGCCCCGTCGCCGACCGCCCCGGCCGAGGCGTAGGCCTGCCGCACCAGCCGGCAGCCGGTGTCGTAGAGCGTGTGGTTGCAGGTCGGCTGCCAGACGTTGCGCGGCAGGTCGATGTCGAGGAGCGTCAGCTCGCTCGCTACCGTCAGGATCGCGCCGGTGCGCCCGACCTGATCGACGCTGGCCAGGCGCCCGGTGAACAGCGTGACCCCGCCGATCGGCGGGGCGTCCCAGGCGGTGAGGAACGCCCGGTCGCGACGGATCGTGCAGCCGTCGAACACGCCCTCGCGCAGGGCCACGAGGAACGGCACGCCGCCGACCGTATCGGCCGGGCGGGCCGAGACCGTGATCCGCTGCTGGTCAACGTCGAGGCCGGTGGTGCAGCGGTAGCGCAGCCCGTCGACCAGCACGGAATCGGCGCGGTAGGTGGTGCCGTTCAGCGCGATCGGCACGTCAGCGTCGGTGTAGGCGAGGATCAGGCCCGAGAGCAGCGTGAAGGTGAAGCAGTCCGCCATCAGCAGCCGCTTGTCGGCCCGCGCGCGCATCTCGGCCAGGTAGGCGACGAGGCCGGGATCGGCGGGCCTCATGTGGTCGCACGCTCCGGAACTTGACGCCCTCCGCCTTCCACAGCCCGGCCATGACGTTCTCGAAGTCCTGGATGTCGTCGAGGAAGCGGCACAGGTAGGCGAAGTCGAAATCGGCGCCGATCACCGCGCCCGCGGCCGGCGCCGCCGGCAGCACGATCCGGTTCGGCGCGGCGAGGCTCCAGCCGTCGGCAGGCACGCCGTCGACGGTGACGGCGCGCAGCGCGGTCACCCAGCCGATCGGCTCGGAGAAGCCGCCGAGGGTGCGCAGGGCCGGGAAGACGCGCGTTGCGCCGTCGCCGATCCCCACCGCGCCGGCCGCGACCGTGCCATCGGTCGGGTCGGTGTAGAGGAAGGTGCCGAAGCGGCCCTGGCAGCGCAGGAACAGGCCGAGCAGCGCCTGCAGGGAGTTCACCCCGAGGCCCGGGAAGGCCGCGCCCGCGTCCAGACCGTCGAAGGTCACCTCGAACTCCCACAGCGGCGCCGCGTAGAGGCTCGCGCACCTCCCGGCCGGAGACGTGCGGGGCGAGCCGCGTGGCGAAGGTCGGGCGCTTGTGCACCGACCAGCCCTGGCCCGGCAGCGCGGGGAAGGCGGGCGGAGTCTCGCTCACCCGCGCACGCTCACGAGCCGGAAGGCTTGCGTGGCGAACAGCAGCGCCATGAATGCCTCGAGATCCAGGTCATCGTCGGCGAAGTGGCAGAGCAGGCTGGATCCGGCCCCGAGTTCGGCCGGGACGGCGACGTGGAACGGCAGCGCACGCCCGGCGACCCGGCCGTAGAAGCTGGCGAGGTGCTCGAAGTCTCCGGCGAGGCCGCTCGCGGCGAACCCGTCGGCGGCCAAGACATCGTAGGCCAGCTCGATTTCCCAGGACGGCGCCCGTACGCGCTGCCCGCGACTCCCGGCCCGAGACGTGCGCGGCCGCGCCGGTGCGGAACACGGGCGCGTAGCGCACCGACCATGCGCGTCCGGACAGCACCGGCAAGGTCGGGTATGCCCCCGGCACCGGTGGCGGATCAGGCGGCGGCGGCGGCAGCGCCGGCCCCTTGCCGCCGATCCATAGCCCGGCCGGCCAGTTGAGGGTGTCGCCCCAGACATCGGACCGCAGCGGGAAGGTCGGGAACGGCCGCGCGTCCCAGTTCCAGGCCGCGAAGAAGGCGGTCTGCAGCATCGGCAGCCCGGCGGCCGAGACCGCGTTGTGGCCGTCGCGGTACCAGTATTCGTAGACCGCCCGCAGCGCCATCGCGCAGAGCGTGTCGTCCCGCCTGGGCGTGTAGGTCGCCCCGTCGGCGCTGTCCCACACCGACCAGAACGCGGTGAAGCTCTCCGTGCTCTTGGGGTCGTAGAACACGTTGGGCTGGTTGGTCGCGCGGTCGATCGAGCCGAAGCCGTACTCGACGGTGGTGATCGACTTCGATTGCGGCACCCAGCGGGTGACAGGCCCGCGTGGCACCCAGCCCCGACCGTCGCCGGTGTCGTAGACGGCGCGGTGCGGGTTCGTCCACCACCAGCGCAGCTGCTTGTTGGCCAGGATCTCCTGGCCCGGATAGTACCGGCTGCGAGTCTGGGTCACGCGGTCGCCGGTCGGCCGGGACACCTGCTGGTCCGAGCCAAGCGGGTCGAGACCGATCCCGAGGTTGTCCGAGTCGAGGTAGAACCAGTCGTACTTCTCGCCGCCCTCGATGTTCCGCTTCAGGTAGGCCATCGAATAGAGCGTCGGCTCGCCCGAGAGCCCGAGGCCGTTCATCGTGTCCGGCCCGGGCGGCCACGTGCTCCGGTCGGGCGCGGACGCCGTCCAGTTCGCCGCGTCGAGGCCGCCGCCGGCCGTGGTCCAGTCGGACAGCGGCAGGTAGTTGTCGAAGGCCACGAGGTCGATGCTGTCCCGGCCGTAGAGCTGGTCGAGATGCGGCCACTGTCCGGCCTCGCCTCGGTGCTGCACGCCCATCCACACCGACCAGTCGGGCGAATAGGTGATCAGGTTGCGCAAGCCCGCCGCGTCCCGGGTCAGGCCGGCCGCGTCGAAGATCCCGCGCACGTCATCGGCGAGCCGCCCGAGCCCGTCGACGAAGGGATAGTCCCAGGTGACGGTGCCGTCGTCGCCGGTCGTGCCGGCCCGGGTCCAGCCGGGTCCGCGGATCGCTTCCAGTCCGCGCAGCTCGGAGCCGAGCAGGAACAAGTCGACGCCGCCGGCCAGTACGCACAGGTTGGCGCATTGCAGGATCATCCGGCGCAACGTGTAGTCGTCGGCCGGGCCGGCATAGTCGACCGTCAGCCGGTCGGGGTGGCGGGTGAACAGCGACGGCGTCGCCGGCCCGAGGATCCGGGCCACCGTCGCGGCGGCGGCCACCGTGCTATCTGCGTCGAGCCCGATGCGCCCGCGCCACGGGAAGCCGGGGCAGTCCATCAGCAGGAACGGATAGAACACGACGCGGTAGCCGCGTGCCCGCAGGTCGCGCAGGCAGCGCACCACGCTCTGATCGGACGGCGTGCCGCCATAGACCGCGTGGCCGTCGACGGTGGTGATCGGGATCAGGATCGGGGGGCCGCCCAGGCCCCGCGACAGCTGCGTCAGGCCCGAGACCTGCCAGTTCTCCTCGACCGGCGCAGGCCCGTCCATGCGCTGGAACGACCCGTCGATGTAGATCGTGGACGGGTAGATCTTGCAGGTCCGCGCGTCGATCGAGGAGCCGAACCACGCCACGAGCAGGTTGACGGTGGTGCAGCCGGGCACCTGCTCGGCCAGCGCGTGGAGGGCAAGGCTGCAGTCGGTGCGCCCCGAGCCCGGCGCCGCGTAGGTGTTGATCGGCTTGAACGGGCGCTCGGCTGCCGCGGGCCGCCACCGCGAGGCCCGGTAGGGCAGGGGGTCGTAGCCGAACTCCCCGGTCGCGGGCAGCAGGTTGAAGCCGGTGATGTAGTCGATCACGGCTCAGCCCGGTCCCAGCCGCGACAGGCCGAGATGCGCACCCTGCCGGACCGCCTGGTTGATCGCCCGCATCAGCGGGCGGGAATGAGTCTGGAAGAAGTCCGCCACCGAGGCGCCGTCGAGGGCCGAGACGTTGATCTGGGTGGTGTGGTTGAGCGCGAGGCTCGGGGCCGGGCTGCCGCCCACGGCCGCGCGCAGCGCACCGGCGGGACCGGCCGGGACGATCATCTCGCCCTTGTGTAACTGGGCGACCATGTCGTCGGGCAGCGACCACGCGCCGACCGCGAAGGACGGGATCGCCGCGGCGGCGGCCGCCACGGTCGCCTCGCCGGCGGCCGCAGGGCCGACCGCGGCGGGGCCGAGCACCGGCGACAGGAAGCCGAAGATGCCCGCGAAGGTCTCGGAGGCCGAGGCCATGATCGACTTCACCATCGCGCCCGCCTGCGTGGCGAATGCGGACGCCGCCCCCGTCTCCTCGGCGCCGGTCCGGGCGGCGACCCCGCGGTGGTGGCGGCGGTCTTGGCGACCCCGCCGGCCTGGTGCGCCGAGACGCCGGCAAGCCAGTCGGCGATCAGCTTCACCCGCGCCTGGACGTAGCTCTGGACGATCGACAGCGCCGTGCTGCGGGCGGCCTGGGCGATCGTGGTCTGCCCCTGGATCACGCTGAAGACGTTGCCGGTGAGCGTCGAGCCGATCTGCTCGTAGGTGCGCTTGGTGTCCTGGTACTCGGCCTTCTGCATCTCGCGCTCGGCCTGCGCGCGGCGGGAAGCGGATTCGGACGCGAGCCGGTCGAGCTGCGCCATCGCCTGACGGTACTGACTGGTGCCCTGGCCCCAGATCTCGGCGAGCTTGCGCTGGTGGTCGCGCTCCAGGTCCTCGATCTGCCCCAGCACCGCGCCGGTCTCGGCCTGGCGCTGTGCGAAGCCGAGACCGCGCTCCTGCGCCTCCTGGCGCAGGTCGCGCATGCGGTCCTCCAACACGCGCTTGGCGTTCTGGTAGGCCGTGTCCTCGGCGGTGGCCCGCTCCTGCGCCTCGGCCTGCTCCACCGCCCGGGTGTTGGCGATCTTCTGGGCCTCGAGCTGGTTCCAGGCCGCCGTGCCGCGGGCGTGCAGTCCCTGCTCGACGGTCAGCGCGTCGTTGAGGATGCGCAGCCGCTCCCGTGAGCCGGTCTCCATCTCGGCGGTCTGCAGGCTGGCCTCGGATCGGGTGAGCGCGACGCGCTTCTCGGCGAGCGCGGCCTCGCCCTGCGCGAGCCGGGTCTGGAGCGCCGTGCGCGCCGAGAGGTCGGTGGTCGCGTCGAGCTGCCGGCGCAGGGCATCGTTCGCCCGCTCCTGCGCGGCGACCTCGTCACGCCGTCCCGCCGCGTTGGCCTGGGCGGTGGCCAGCGCCTCGCGGTCGAGCGCGTTGCCGCCGGCCTGCCGGTCCGCGAGCTGCTGGCGCAGGTCGAGCTGCGCGCGCAGCGCCTCGGCGGTGGCGCCACCCGAGATGTTGTCGGCCTCCTGATTGCGCCGCCCGGCGTTGATCCCGCCGTTGTCGCCCGAGCGCCCGCGGATCGTGGCGGCCAGCGCGCCCTCGTCGCCGCCGCGCGCCGCAGCGGCGACATCGCGCGGCAGCGAGCCGTAATTATAGGCCACGGAGGTGAGGGAGGCCTTCGCGCGGTCGGACAGGCCCTGCCAGGCCGCGCCCACCTGCGCGGCCGCCTCGGTCTGGAACGCCACGAGCCGGCGGGCGAGATCGCGCTCGGCATCCTCCCGCGTCGTGACCGTGCCGGCGGTCACCGGGCTGGCGCGGCCGTCGGCGCCGGTGGTCGTGTCCGACCCGAAGCCGACGCGGAAGCGGCCGTCGTTGTCGCGGTAGGCTGCGCCGCTGAACCCCTCGAACTTGCGGATCAGCGCCGCGGCGTCCCCGGTCGCGCCCTGGAGGCGCTGGCGCAGCAGGTCAATCCGGCCGGTCGCCTGATCGATCCCGGCCTGCGCGGTGTTGCCGAGGAGGTTCGCGGTGGCGTCCGTGAGCTGACCCGCGTCGAGCGGCGTCCGCGCGAGGGTGGCGTTGCGGCGCTCGATCACCTCCAGCTGCTTCTCCAGCGCCTCGGTGACCCGGTTGGCCTCATCCACCTGCCCGCGCAGGCGCGAGGCGAACAGGCCGGCCAGCGGACCCAGCGCCGAATAGCTCTTCAGCTGCTCCTGCAGCGACCGGGTCATCTCGTTGCCGTAGGCGCGGGCGCGCTCGACCAGGGCCGACAGGATGGCAGCTTGCATCTGGTTGGCGTTGCCGTTCTGACGGGCGAGATCGAACTGCGCGCGCAGCTCGCGCGAGACGCCGCCGAGCGCCGCGAGATACGGCTCGCCGGCGGCGGCGGGATCGCGCAGCGCCCCGGTCAGCGCCGACGCCATCTGCTTCGCCTCGTCCTCGGAGGACGCCATCATGGCGACCAGCGAGACGATCGAGGCGTTGGCCGAGCCGGTGTAGCTCGGGACCGAGGCGAGCATGGCCTCGATCGAGGCCGCGCCCTGGTCGGTCATACCCGGAACCTTGGTCAGCTCCAGCGTGAAGGCCTGGAGCATCCGGGTCGCGTTCTCGAAGCCGCGCGCCTGCGCGGCGGCCTGGAGGCGGTCCATGGTGCCGGCGGCCGCGATGGCGCGGCCCTCGACCTCGAGCAGGCCGGAGCCGTAGATCTGCGACCCGCGCCGCCACTCCTGGAAGGCACTGCGCTGCCGCTCGATCGCGCCCGTGAGCCCCTGCGTCGACAGGGCCGTGACGTCGAGGGCGCGCGAGGCCGAGAGCGCGTTGAAGGCGTACTCCACCAGCGCGGTGGCGCCGGACCGGGCCGCCGTCGCGGTGGCCGAGATAGCGGTTCCGACCGCCGCGTAGGTCCGTCCGGTCGCGCCGGACACGGCCTCGTCGGCGGCGCGCAGGCCCTCGTAGGCGGCGACCAGCGCCGCCACGGCGCGGGCCTGGGTGGCCAGGGTGGACGTATTCTCGGCGCTGGCCTGGATCTGCCGCAGCGACGCGTTGGCCGCGTCGATGGCCGCCTTCAGGTCGTCGTAGCTCTGGCGCGCCGTCGCGTTCTGGCCGCGGGCCGTCGCGGCGAAGCCCTGGATCGTGCCCTTGGCCTGATCGGCCGCATTGCGGATGCCGGCCGCGTCGCCGCCGAAGCGGACCTGGATGTCGTCGGCCATAGGTGGGCTCAAACGCGAATGGGTTGACCGAGCGAACGGCTGCTAAGGGTGGTTTTACGAAGGTCCGCTTGTGGGCGACCACGCGCGGAAGCAGACGTTGCTGATCAGACAGACGCGACCGCAGCCAGGCCAGCGAAACCGGCATGATCTTTAAGCGTTGAGGCCGGCCCCGCTGGAGAGCATCATGTTTTCCAAGGTCTTTATTGCTGCCGTTATTGTCGCCGCCGGGTCAGGCCTTGCCCTCGCAGAGACAGCTGCACCGAACGCAGCAGGGACGGCAACCATGACGACCCGTCAAACACCTGATACCGGGGCCGGAGCCTCCGGCGGAAGCACACCGGCCTCCTCCGTAGGCGGGGGTATCATCGGCAGCGATGCCGTACACGGCACCGGCGCTCACGAGGCGAAAGGCTTGTCTCCGGAGCCGTCGCGTCCTTCGTCAGGGAAGAAGTGACGCGCAACGATCGTTCAGGTGGATGACGGCACGCGCGTCCCGCGTGAGTTGAGCGTACCGATGCTCTCGGCCAGCATGCCAGCCGCCGTCCGGATCTCTTCGGCGGCATCCGGCTCACCCCTGCTCTCCAAGCTTCGCCGGCAACGGGTCAGTTCGTCCTCGAGGTCGCGGGTCAGCACGTGGTCCCCGAGGCTCGACAGGAGCCGCCGCACCGTGTCGGTGAGCGCCGGCAGGCGTTCGTCCGGTACATCATCGATCAACGTCGCCAGGGTCCGCCAGACTTCGGCGGCTAGCGTGTTCTGCATGCTCTCGGACGCGACGACGCCGATTGCGGCAATCGCCAGGATCGCATCGTCCACGCCCCGATCGGCATAGACGATCCGGGACGCGCTGTTCTCCGGGATCGTATCAGCGCTGCTCCAGCGGGCGATGATGTCCCGCAGGCAGTGGCACACCAGGATCGCCGGTTGTGGGTTCTGCTTCGATGTCGAGGCGGTCGTCCAGGCGATTGAGTAGAGCTGCTCGATCCCGAAGCCGGCATCGCTCTCGATCGTTCGGCGTGGTTCGATCTTGATGGACGCGGTGATCGACCGATCGAGCGCCAGCAGCGCCTCGCCCGACAGGGATCGGGCCGCGTGAATGCGGAATAGGGGGTCGCGGAAGGCGAGATTGGTGCCGACGCGGGCCATGATCTCGATATCGGCGTCATGCTTAGCCGCCGACCGCTCGATCGTCGGGAGGTTGATCCCGCACACCACGCCGTAAGCGTCCGTTCGGACGATCCGCGACCACGACAGGCCCGCACGCGGTGTCCGGCGGGTACCCTCGATCACGCCCCGGTCTACTGTGCGGGCCTTGATCGTATGGTCGTGGATCGCGGTGATGACCGAGTGCGGTCGCATCTGATCGATGGTGCTGTAGATCAGGATCACCACCATGCACAGCGCCGCTCCAGTCATCAGGAGCGAGAGCAGAGCCCCGATGATCGGCTTGTGGTCGGGGTTGGCGCTGCCGAGGGTCAACAGCACGAATACGCTGAGCCCGACGAAGAAACCGAAGCTGAGTTTGTTCGAACGTCGCTGGATGAACTGGTCGTAGACGTGCGTCGAGAGCGTCGAGGCGGTCTGCTGCACGGCGATCAGCAGGAGTGAGAAGGTGATTGAGGTCACCGTGATCATGCCGGAGGCAACGGTGCTGAGAAGGCTCGCGATCGCGGTCGTGTCGCCGAGCAGGTGAGCGAGCCATGGGATCGGCGTCGGGCCGCGACGATCCCAGAGCGTGGCATCGAGCAGAAAGCTCAACGCGAACAGGACCAGGAACATCGCGACGACGAGAAGGGGAAGGCCGATGAACTCCCGCAACGACCGCCGGACGAGCGCCAGAACCCGGTCGCGAGCTTGGTTGACGATGTTCATTCGGTGTTGCCGGGCATGCTTTCGATCGAAGGCTTATGCCGGTGTTTCGTCGCTGGCACGAGGCGTGATGTTTACCGCCGCGCCACGGCGATCAGCGCCGCCGACGGGATGAGCAGCGTTGGTCGATCGCCTGCCATGCGTCGCGCCTCTGCGATCACCGCAGCCTTGTTCGCATCGTTCAAGTCGGCCCAGTCCGGCGACAGGCCGAACACCGTGTCGGGGTCGTCTAACATGGCGATGTCGAGCTCGTAGTCGAAGACCACCCGCTTGATCCGGCAATCGCGGTAACCAGCGGCGACCAGCTCGC
Source organism: Methylobacterium sp. P5_C11 (assembly GCF_054049775.1). Lineage (NCBI taxonomy): Bacteria > Pseudomonadati > Pseudomonadota > Alphaproteobacteria > Hyphomicrobiales > Methylobacteriaceae > Methylobacterium > Methylobacterium sp. P5_C11. The sequence continues at coordinate 54,246 of NZ_JBFULS010000017.1, forward strand.
GAGCGAACCCCTCGGGATCGCCCAGCGCCCTGACGCCTTCCAGCATCGCGCGGGTCTCGCGCTCGGGGAAGAGCGTGCGGCGGATCTGTCCGAGCAAAAGGAAGGTCGCCGCCCCTTGTTCCTGCCACGTCGCGATGACACCGCGGCCGTCGGGCCGGGTCACCCGCGCCATCTCGGCGAGCCCCCGTCGCCACTCGGGGAACATGATCACGCCGAAGATTGAGAACACGGCGTCGAAGCTCCCGTCGGGGAGAGCAAGGGCCTGTCCGTCCATCACTCTCGCGTCGACGTTGGCCAGCCCCGCGGACGCGATCCGAGCGACCATGGCCGGCGAGAAGTCGATGGCGAAGACCTGGGCACCTGTGCGTGCCGCAGCGAGCGTGAGCGCCCCCGTTCCTGCCGCGACGTCGAGGACCCGGCTGCCGGCGTTCAGGGGCACCTGCGCGAGAGCCGCTTCAGCGAAGCGAGCGGTGAATGGGTGGGCGGTCCGCTCATAGTGGAGGGCGACCTTGTCCCACCGGTCGGGGTTCTCAAACTCGCGCATCGGTGTCGCTCCCACGTATTACGTAACTTATGAAGTATCGTGATACGGGGCCGTTGCCAATCCTGATGCGGCGACCGAGGATCGCGCCGTGCGCAACGACAGCCGCCTCTCCCGAACCCTCCACGTGCTCCTCCACATGGCGCGCCACGACGGGCCGATGACGTCCGAAGCCATCGGGCGAATGCTCGGCACGAACCCCGTCGTCGTCCGCCGGACGATGGCCGGGCTGCGTAATGCCGGTTACGTGCGGTCAGAGAAGGGGCACGGCGGTGGATGGAGCATCGCCGCGGATCTGGACGCAGTCACGCTGCTCGACATCCATCGTGCGGTCGGCGGTCCCCGTATCTTCGCGATCGGGAGCGATCGATCGAACCCCGACTGCGCCGTCGAGAAGGCCGTCAACGAGGCGATTGAGGACACATTGCGCGCGGCCGAGGCTCTGCTGGTCGCGCGGCTTAGTTCGATTAGCCTGGCGCAACTGGCGCGCGGCTTCGATGCCCGGTGTCAGGCCGGAGAGCCGATGGCGACTTCAGGAGGCGAGTGATTTTTACCTCCAGCGATGGCGTCGCATTGTTACGGAGATGACCGCTCGGGGTGGATTTCCGCCGTTCCGCTTTCAGGGCGACAATGCACGGATGCGGTCGCTGTCTCCCCCATCGACTCGATCCGGACCTTTCGCACGCGATCTGATCCTAGCCTGAAGGGCTTGCCGCCGATTGATAGGAGGACCTGCTCTGGAACCACGTATCAGCCTCGTCACTCTCGGCGTCACTGACCTCGACCGCGCAACCGCCTTCTACGAAGGGATGGGCTGGCCTCGCCGGGTCATTGCCGCACAGGGTGTCGCCTTCTTTCAGCTAGGCGGTCTGGGCCTCTCGCTCTATCCACGCGCTGAGCTGGCCGCGGATGCTGGCGTCCCTCTGCAGAGCCACTCCTCGCAGGGCTTCACGCTCGCTTACAACACGCGCAGCCGTGACGAAGTGGATGAAGTGCTCTCGCGTGCCGAGGCGCTCGGAGGGACGATTACCCAGTTGGCACAGAACGCAGTCTGGGGTGGATACCACGGCCATTTCTGCGACCCGGATGGGTTTGTGTGGGAGGTGGCCTGGAACCCTGACTTCGCTCTCGCAGACGACGGTTGCCTGATCCTCCCGACGTAGCCGTCATGGCTGATCCATAGAGGCCTGCTCGCGACCCTCCCCAGACCCTTGGAAGGTTCACTTCGCGGCAGGGGGCAGTGGATGGCTTACGTCTGGGTTGGGTGGATTTCCGCCGGTCCGCTTTCGGACGGCAACGTATGTGAGCAGACGTTGCCGCCGCGCCCGTTCACGACCCTTCACAGACCCTCGCAAGGTCCGCTTCGCGGCGGTTTGATGGATGGCGATCTAAGACCCGGTCGGATGGATTTCTGCCCGTCCCGCATCCAGACACCCTTCGACTGGAGCAGACATCGTCGTTCGGCCCGCGTCAGACCAAACGTAACGCTGGTGAAAGCGTTTCGGAGCATTTCGATAGCGCAAAGCCGAGGATGCAGGGCGCCAGCTCCGGCTTCCCAGCGCGGGCCGCAGATAGGTGTTTGCTCCCTGGTGGCTCGGAAGGAAACACCCCAAGCGTCGGGTGTGTTAGAAGGTGGATATGCCCGCCAAGCACTCCCGCCACATAGCCCTCACGGAAACGCTTGCTGCCTGGATCGGCTGCCATGTGGCCAAGGGCAATTACGCCTCCTCCAACGACCTAATCCGCACCGTTATCCGGGCGTTGCGCATCCAGGACGAGGGCAAGGTCGCTGTCCAGGCCGCCTCTGCCATGCCGGTGCCGATCGGCAAAGGGCGGTCCTGAGGCCATGGGTTCGGTGAGTTCGGTCTTCCGCGGCGGCGGCATGAGCGCGCACATGCGCGCCTACGATTGGTCGACGACAACCCTCGGGCCGCAAGAGTGCTGGCCCCAGGCGCTCCTGACGCTCGTGCAGGTCATGCTCAACTCGCGCCAGCCGATGTTCATCGCCTGGGGCGCGGACCGCACCCTCATCTACAACGACACCTACGCGCCCATGCTCGGCGAGCGTCACCCCGCCGCCCTCGGACGCCCGTTCTTCGAGACTTGGCCCGAGGTCCGGGACGAGGTGGGCGCGCTCATGGACCGCGTGTTCGCGGGCGAGCCCGTGCACATGGACGACCTGCAACTCACCCTCCACCGCAATGGCTACCCAGAGGAGGCACACTTCGCCTTCTCCTACACCCCCGTGCCGGGAGACGACGGCGCGATTGCCGGCCTGTTCTGCGCCTGCACCGAGACGACCAGCCAGGTGCACGCCGAGCGGCAGGCCGCTTCCGAGCGCCAACGGCAGCAAGCCCTGCTCCAGCAGATGCCCGGCTTCGTCGCCGTGCTGCGCGAGCCGAGCCACGTCTTCGAGTATGTCAACGACGCCTACCTCACGGTGGCGGGCCATCGCGACTACATCGGTCGCAACGTCCGCGAGGTGTTCCCGGAACTGGTAGGCCAGAGGTTCTACGAACTCCTCGACCACGTCTACGCGACGGGCGAGCCGTTCGTGGCCAGCTCCTTGCCGATCCGGCTCGACGGCAAGGACGGCGACCGCTACCTCAACTTCATCTATCAGCCCATTCGCGATCAGGCAGGCGCCGTCACCGGCATCTTCGCCGGCGGCTACGAGGTCACGGACCAGATCCACTCCCAGGTTGCCCTGGCCGAAAGCGAGAGCCGCTACCGCACCCTCTTCGAGAGCATCGACGTCGGGTTCTGCATCATCGAGGTGGCGTTCGACGACGCGGACCGGGCCGTCGACTTCCTCATCGTCGAGGCCAATCCGGCCTACGAGCGGCAGACCGGGGCCAACGTGGTCGGCCGGTGGGTCAGCGAGTTCGCGCCCGACCTCGAACGATACTGGTTCGACACCTACGGGCGCGTTGCGCTGACGGGCGAGCCCGCCCACATCGAGAACAGGGCCGATGTGTTCGGGCGGTGGTTCGACGTGCGTGCCCTGCGCGTCGGAGACCCGGCCGCACGCCGGGTCGCGGTGCTGTTCAGCGACATCTCCGAGCGCAAGCGCATGGAGGAGGAACTCCGGGTCCTGAACACCGCCCTGAAGCAGCAGGTCCACGAGCGCACGGCCGAGCGCGACCAACTCTGGACCTTGTCCGAGGACATGCTGGCCCGGGCCAACTACGAAGGGATGATGACGGCGGTCAGCCCCGCCTGGCAGCGGGTCCTGGGGTGGTCGGATGACGAACTCCTGTCTCGGCCGTACGGGACGTTCATGCACCCCGACGACATGGGGCCGACGCTCGCGGCCCTCGCGCGGATGGGGGAGACGTCGCTGCCGACGCGCTTCGAGAACCGCATCGCCACCAGCGCCGGAGGCTGGAAGCCTATCGAGTGGACGGTCGCGCCCGAGCCCGACGACGCGCACTTCATCGCGGTGGGCCGCGACCTGACCCACGCCAAGGCGCGCGAGGCCGAGCTTGCCTCCGCCCAGGAAGCCTTGCGGCAGGCCCAGAAGATGGAGGCGGTCGGCCAGCTCACCGGCGGCGTGGCCCACGACTTCAACAACCTGCTGACCGTCATCAAGTCATCCACCGACCTCCTGAAGCGACCGAACCTCGCCGACGCGCGGCGCCAACGTTACGTCGAGGCGATTTCCGACACCGTTGACCGTGCCGCCAAGCTCACGGGTCAGTTGCTCGCCTTCGCGCGCCGGCAGGCGCTCAAGCCGGAGGTCTTCGATGCCGGTCGGAGCGTCGCCGCCATCAGCGACATGGTTGGCACCCTGAGCGGCTCGCGCGTCAGGATCGTCACGGACATCCCGGACGAGCCGTGCTTCGTCGACGCGGATCCGAGCCAGTTCGACACCGCCCTGGTGAACATGGCCGTCAACGCCCGGGACGCCATGGACGGCGAGGGCACCCTCACCATCACGGTGCACCCCATCTCAGTCATCCCGCCCATCCGCAGCCATCCCGCGGTAAGCGGCGACTTTGTCGCGGTGTGCATCGAGGATACAGGCGCCGGCATCGCGCCAGAGCGGATCGAGCACATCTTCGAGCCGTTCTTCACGACCAAAGGCGTTGGGCAAGGAACGGGTCTCGGGCTGAGCCAGGTCTTCGGCTTCGCCAAGCAGTCCGGAGGCGAGATCCGGGTGCAGAGCACCGTCGGACAGGGCACAATGTTCGTTCTGTACCTGCCGAGGGTTGAGGCTGTGGCTTACCTGCCCCAAGCGGAGCCCGAGCCGCTCGTCGACGGACACGGCATGTGCATCCTCGTAGTCGAGGACAACGCCGAGGTCGGGACGTTCGCGACCCAGACCCTGGTCGAACTCGGCTACGTCACTGTCTGGGCCAACAACGCCGAGGAAGCGCTCGCCGAGTTGGAGAAGGATGCCGAGCGCTTCGACGTGGTCTTCAGCGACGTGGTGATGCCGGGCATGAACGGGATCGACCTTGCTCATGAGATCCGCCGCCGGCATGACGACCTGCCCGTGCTGCTGGCCTCAGGCTACAGCCACGTTCTGGCGCAGAACGGCACCTACGGCTTCGAGTTGCTGCACAAGCCGTACTCGGTCGAGCAGCTATCGCGTCTCCTCCGGAAGGTGGCCACCTGGCAGAGACGGAAGCGCATCATACGCAACTAGCTTAAACTCAAAGGGGGGCGCGCCAAGTGCGAGACAGGGCAGGTCGTCCAGCCCTTCGAAGCCGCTCAATCAGTGAACGCCTGCTTGAGGACGAAAAGCTAAGGTCCGGTTGCCACCCCAAGCTGAAGTTGCATGACGGCCGACGAACGTCCGCTTCGGAGAAGCGATGACGGCGGTCCAGGCGTCTGGGTTGGGTCGAAAGCGGGATGGCCGCTCGGGGTGGTTTTCGGCCGGTCCGCTTTCGGGCAGTAATCGATGGAAGCGGACATCGCCTCCGTGCCCGCTCACGACCCATAGCGGACCATCAGCTTCGACGTTGAAGCCTCGCCTCCCGCCCCGCCTCGATCATCGAGCGAATGCGCGCCGCCATTGTCTCTATGGCGAAGGGCTTCGTCAGCACCGCCATGCCCGGTGCGAGGTAGCCGTTGCCCAGTACCGCGTTCTCTGCGTAGCCGGTGATGAACAGCACCCTCAGGTCCGGCCTGGATACGCGCGCGGCGTCGGCCATCTGTCGTCCGTTCATCCCGCCCGGTAGGCCCACGTCGGTCACCAGCAGGTCGATGCGCACATCAGATTGCAGCACCTTCAGGCCCGCCGCGCTGTCGCCCGCCTCAATGGCCGTGTAGCCGAGGTCTTCAAGGATGTCGGTGACGAGCATTCGCACGGTCGGCTCGTCGTCCACAACCAGCACCGTCTCCCCGGCCTCCGAGCGTGGTAGGTCGGCGGCCTTCTCCGCCACCCCGTCATCGAGGACGGCGCCGTAGTAGCGCGGTAGGTAGATGCACACGGTCGTGCCCTGGCCGACCTCGGAGTAGATGCGCACCTGCCCGCCGGATTGCTGAGCGAACCCGTAGATCATCGACAACCCGAGCCCCGTGCCCTCGCCAATCGGCTTCGTCGTGAAGAACGGCTCGAACACCCGCGCGATCACCTCGGGCGACATGCCCGTGCCGGTGTCGGTCACGGCAAGGCTGAGGTACTGCCCCTCGGGCATGTCGTGCTGGCGCGCGGCCCGCTCGTCCATCCACTTGTTGGCGGTCTCGATGATGATCGTGCCCCCATCTGGCATCGCGTCGCGGGCGTTGATGCAGAGATTGAGCAGCGCGTTCTCAAGCTGCGACGGGTCCACCAGCACGGGCCAAACGTTGGTTGCCCCGACGACCTCGACAGGGATGCCCGGCCCCACGGTGCGCTGGATCATCTCGTGAATTCCCAAGGCGAGCCGGTTCACGTCGGTTGGCTTGGGGTCGAGCGTCTGACGGCGGGAGAAAGCCAGCAGGCGGTGGGTGAGCGCAGCGGCGCGCTTCGCGGCTCCCTGCGCCGCTGTCATGTAGCGGTCTACGTCTGTCATGCGGCCCTGCTGCATGCGCGTCTGCATCAGCTCCAGGGAGCCGGAGATCCCTGCCAGCAGGTTGTTGAAGTCGTGAGCGAGGCCACCCGTGAGCTGCCCGACCGCCTCCATCTTCTGCGATTGGCGGAGGGCATCCTGTGTCGCGGCCAGCTCAGCCTCGGCGCGCAAGCGAACGGTGATGTCCCTGGCAATGTGGAACGCGCCGATGATCCGCCCGTCTGCATCCCGCAGCGGCGAGTAAGCGACCTCCCAATAGGGTTTGGCAAGATCAGGATCACCAAATTCCTCAGTGACTGTATAGATTTCTCCCGCGAGTGCCCGCGCCATGAAACCGCGAATAATTGGCGCTTGATCGGGCGAAAAAAGATCGGGGAACACGTCACCGACCTGCACACGGTAGGCAAAGATGCGGAAAAATTCGTCGCTATGCGCCCGGTTGAAGGCAGTCAGGCGAAAATCATGGTCGAAAACACAGATTGGCGCTTCGTTCGACTGAGCAATGTTCTCGAACAGATGGAGCGCCTTGGCCTGCTCCTTCTCGGCCGTTATGTGACGTCCACTCGCGTAGATCAATCCATCCTCGGGCGTAGCGACCCAAGACAACCAACGAATACCACCGTCCTTGTGATGGTAACGGTTCTCGAAAACAGGCAGCTTTTGTCCGCGCACGTGCTCAAGCGCCCCTCGGCTGGCGTTATCATCCGCAACAATAAACTCGAAGATGTTCTTCCCAAGCGTATCATCGGTCGTCCAGCCGAGCGTTTCAGTGAACGCTGGATTGATCGCCTTGATGACCCCTTCCAAGTCGATGACTAACTGCAAATCTTGCGTATTTCGCCAGAGACGGTCGCGTTCTTGTGTTCTTTGGGTAACCTGTTCCTCAAGGGTCGCGTTGATGTCCCGGAGGCGTCGCTCGCTAACGCGAAGTGCACTCTCCGCGCGCCGCCGTTCGGTGATCTCGACGCCTTGGTTGAGCAACCCTGCGATCCGGCCCTCTTCATCTCGAAATGGAGATGCAGTGAAGTCCCAATGGGTGACTTCCTCGACGCCGTTACGGGTCATCGTGATCGGCACCGTGGTGCTCGCGAAGCCTTCTCCGGTCTGCATCGCTTGGTAAAATGGCGGCGCCACTTGCTCCCAGGCGTCACCCCACACATCCCGCACAGGCCGACCAAGGGCGTTCGGATGACGGTCTGCAAGCGAGGGTATGTACGCGTCGTTGTAGAGGAACAGTAGGTCTGGCCCCCACAACACGGCTCCCAACATGGGTGAATTGAGACAGGCCGACAGCACGGATTTCAGTGATCGCGGCCACCCTGCGGGCGGCCCAAGTGGCGTAGTTACCCAATCATGTGCACGTATCAGCGCACCCATTTCCCCGCCGCCAGTTAGGAACGCGGCTTCATGACCGATCACGTCAACCACGGCTCACCTCGTCGCGCGGAGCCGAGCCCCTGATCGCCGCAAGGGTTGATGCTTCGTCACGCTCCAGGAGGCGAAGTGCGGAACGCATGACCTCGCTGATGCTGCGGTAGCGGCCCGAGGCAAGGAATGCGCACAGGAGCGCGTCCTGCTCTGGGGTGATCGAGACGGTGACGGTTCGGCGCACGGACATGGCGAAGCGATGCCTACTGAGGCTTGTTCTTACAAGCGTGTCACGGCCACACAGGCGCGATCCTGAGTGCTCCTGGTCCCTCGTCAAAGCGCGATGTTGGAACGTCCGCTTCCCATCCCGAGCTGACGTTGCCGGACGGGCGACGAGCGTCCGCTTCGGGGGAACGCCGACAGCGCGTCTGGCGGCTGAGTTGGGTCGTGAGCGGTCGCTCTGAAAACCGAACTGATCGACCTTCAATCCTAATGCGCCTTCACCTGCCCGTCCGGGAAGCGGAGGATCATCGCGCCGATGCCGCTCGGGTCGTCGGCCGCGGCTCCGGCCGCTTCGGCAAGCGGTGGCGGATCGGCTTGCGCCTTCACGCCCATGTACGCTGCGACCAGTTCGTGCACCGGCGGATGGGCCGACCAGTAGCGATAGAGCCGCCGCACGTCCCAGAGCGTCAGTTCGCCGACTGCGTCGAGAGACCATCCGGTGACGGTGCAGATTCGGCCGTAGACAGCGTCGAGATCGAGGCGGCGCCCTGCGCCGCCCGCGCTTCCCCCGGGTGGGCACCCGGGTCGGCACCCGGCAGGTAGCCCGCGAGGATCAGCACGGCGCGCGTCGCCTCGGCGAGATCGGCGCTGGTGGCCTTGAGGTCGCGCAAGGTGGCGATGTCCGGCGCGTTGTCGCGGGCGAGCGCCGCGCTCACCACCGCTAGCCCGTAGGCGAACGGGCTCTCGCCCGAACCGCCCGCCACGAGTGGCTCCAGGGCCTCGACCTGGCGCAGGGTGAGCGGGCGGACGGTCCAGGTCTTCGACCCGAGCATGATGGTGGCCGGAAGCGGCCGCGGATCGGCGCTCATCCGGCATCCCCGAACGACCACGTCGCGACGTTACCGGCCGCGTCCGCGAACACGCTGAAGTCGAACTCCGGCATGACGAAGTCCTCGAGCTTGGTGCCGAACCCGAGCTTCGAGGACGTGCAGTTGTTGAACCGCACGTTGACCGCGTTGCCCTGGAACGTCGTGTAGAACTGCGCCTGGAAGGTTGGCGTCGTGCCGAGCAGCTGGTTGGTCACGGTGAAGTGCTGGCCGGCGCCGGCGAGCCCGTAGGTGTAGTTGATCAAGAGCATCTTGCCCTTGTCGTCGGCCGCGAAGCTGTAGACCCCATTGGCCACGCTGTACTGGCCGGCGGCCGGCGCGGAGGCGACCTTGGTGAAGGGCAGGCCGGTGAGGGCGTTCAGCACGCCGAGATCGTCGGCCGCGGTCGCGGCGTTGGCGACCGTCATCGTGTAGGGCGCGCCGGCCGGGATCGTCCCGGCCTCGCCGAAGGCGGTCATCATCTGCCCGGGCACGGGCGCGACCCCGTAGAACAGCGAGGCCATGGCCAGCCCGGAGATCCGGGCAACCTTGGCCTTGCCGGTGGTCTTGATCGTGCCGCGGGCGATGGCCAGCGGGTGCTGCTGCTGGCCGTAGAGTTCCTTGATCGTGGCGGTCTCGTCCATGGTGACCTCCTGGACGAGGCCGAAGTTCACCGGGGTCGCGTTGGCGATGTCGGTGCGGGTCTCGATCAGGACCCCGGAGCCGAAGGAATACATGCGGGTCTCCTCTCAGGAGGGGCGGGGCGGTCAGGGCGCGGCGCGCTCGAACTCGGCGACCAGCGCCTTCACGCGCTCCTTGAAGGCGTGGACGAGGTTCCACAGCGCGGTGTGGTGGCCGAGCGCGGTGCCGCCGAGCATGTCGGCGTGCAGGTTGTCGATGCGCTCGGCCAGCGTGTCGCCGCGGGTTGGCGGTTCGTCCGCGCATACGGGCGCAGGCTGGGGCGCCACGGTGGCGCCCGCATCGTCCTCGGATTCCATAGGGATCTCCTGGGTCAGGGAAGCTCGATCGCGACGGGCACGACGAGGAGGCCGTCGCCGTCGAGGTCGCCCGGCACCTTCACCGGTCGGCCGGCGATGCGGGCCATGTACGGGGTGCCGGCGAGCGTGGTGCGGCCCAGCGCCAGGTCGGCGCCGGCGGGCGCCAGGGCTGCGTCGAGGGCGTCCATGATGTCGTTGAGCTGCGCCGCCCCGATCACGCGCGGGTCGCGGGCATCGATGTAGACGAAGATCTTCACCTCGATCGTCCGCCGCGGCACCGCGCCCGACGACCACGCGTAGCTCTCGTCGCCGCCCTCATGGAGGAACACGGCCGGGCGCTGTGCGGCCGGCACGTCGGCGAACAGCTTCAGGCGCCGGGTCGGACCCGACTTCCAGGGGTAGGCGCCAGCCACCACTTTCTGGAGCGCCACCACCGCCGCGTTGCGCGGGCCGAGTGGGGCGCTCACCCCGCGATCCCCCTGGCCACGGCACCCTTCAGTGCCGCGACGATCGCCTCGGCCCGATCCGCCAGCGAGGAGCGCATGAATGACCGCTCCGGCGTGTTGGCGGTGCGGGTGAAGCTGCGCACGTCGACCGCGCGCGGCGCAATCGCGTGCCCGAAGGCCTGCGCGATCGTGCGTACGTGCGCCGCGACCGTCTCTTCACCGGTGAAGCCGAACTCATGGCGGGCGCCGTACGTCACGTCGCCGGACTGGCTCACCGTGCCGGCCACCGCATCGTCGCGGGTCTCGACATCCGAGAATATTGAGCGGCGCAGGCGGCCGGTGACCACGTTGAGCACCTCGCCGGAGAGCTTGCGCTTGATCAGCGCCTCCAGCACCAGCCGCTCGACCTGGACCGCCTTCACCAGCTCGGCGCGCACGGCGTCGGGCATCCGGTCGAACCGGGCGACGACCCGGGTCTCCGCGACCTGGATGTCGGTCAGCACGGCGGCACCACCGCGCGGTAGGGCTGCAGCGCGGCCGACACGAAGTCGGGCAGGGCCGCGATCCGGTAGGAGACGGTCTCCTGGCCGCCGAGCGACTTGGACTGCAGCCCGATCCGCTCGCCGTAGGCCATCCGATCGCGGATCCAGTCCAGCGCGGCGTTGGCGAGGTCGGCCGGGACGTAGCCGTAGGTGATCGCTACCGCTTCGCCCACGTCCTCGGGCGCGAACAGGTAGCCACCCGTGTCATTGACGGCGTACTGGCCCTGCGCGGGATCCCGATCGACCTGGGTGAGCGCCGCGCCGGTGCCGAAGGCCACGCCGAGATCGCACGCCCAGGCGCCGTAGGGCTGGTCCGGATACACCGTGCACGGCGCGCTGCCCGGGAGCGGCACGGGCTCCTCGGCGATCTGGTAACCGGCCGTGTACGTCACCGTGACCGCCGCGGAGCCCGGCGGGGCTGGCAGCGTCAGAACTTGGGGACGGCCGGGCGGGGCCTCGTCGGCGCGCTGGAGCGTGTAACCCGCGCGCGATCCGGCGTCCTCGGCCGCCGCGATCGCGGTCGAGCCGACGGTGACCGTCTCGATCCCCGTGACCGGCCAGTTGGCGAGGAGGATGCGACCCGCACCCCCGGTCCGGACCTCGGTGTAGCTTCGCGGCAGGATCGCGGGGCGGTTCAGGGCGGCCAGGATCGTGCGGCTCACCGCCGTGATCAGGCGCTGCACCGAGCCGTCGGCATCCTCCTGCACGCCGAGATCGGCGAGCCGCACGAGGTCGTGGGAACTCGGCCAGATCATGGTTCAAGCGGCGGGCGCCAGGGCATCGCGCGCTTTGGCTCGCAGCGTGTCGTTGTCGATTGGCGGAACGACCCGGATGCCGCGCTTCCTCAGGAAGGCGAACAGCTCATGCCGCTTCATGCCGTCGATGTCCGCGGCGGTGACCTTCGCTGGGTCGATCCGCTCGGCGTCCTCCTGCTCCAGGCGCCGGCGCTGATCCGCCTCGGCGATCATGCGCGCCACGTCCTCGTCGGGCATCGCCGCAACCGTCTCGGTGAACAGCGCCACCAGCCGGGCGCGGTCCGCGTCGAGGGGCCCGAGGGCCACCGCCACCGAGGCCGCCGCCGCAGGGGCGTCCCAGGGCGTGAACCCGTGCGCCTCCAGGTCGAGGCGATGGCGCGGGTCGACGTGCACCGCGCCGTCGGCGTCCACCGCGATCGCGTGGCCATGGTGCGAGAAGCCGGTCAGCCCCTCGGGCGCGCGCATCTTGATCATGTCGGGATTCCTGCTGCGAGGGGCGAGCGTCAGGCCGGGGCGCCGGTCCAGACGCTGCGCCAGACCTTGGCCAGCCCATCCCAGACGACGGGCAGCGACAGGGTGGTGTCGAAGTAGAGCTGGTCGGCCGGGGGGGCGCTCGGCCGGGCCGCGGTCGGGCCGGCGAGCGCGTGGGCGCCGGCGCGGATCCAGCCGTTGGCCTCCAGCACCTGCGCGTCGAAGACCGGCACGTCGAGGACGCTGCCGGCCGTGCCCCGGTAGGGCCGGCCATTGGCGATCGTGACGTGCGGGCGCCCGTCTCCGGGCGGCAACATGCGGGCGAGCGGTCCGGCCATCTGCGCTCAGCCGTTGGCGATGTTGGTGATCACCGCCAGGGACGGCGGGAAGTAGTGCTGCAGGACCTCGTCGGCGTAGACGCCGTACTCGTACTTCCGCGACCGCAGCGGCCACTCGATCTGGTAGTAGTCCTGCCGCGTCCGGACCTGCATGACGTTGCCGACGTTGTTGATCGGGTAGGGCAGGGTGCCGGTGGTGAACAGGATCGTCCCGGCCGGCAGGTTCGGGTGGACCTTGATGTCGAGGGTCGCGCCGCCGGCCATGGAGAAGCGGTTCAGGTAGGTGCGAGCCATGAAGCCGCCGCCGAGCTGGTCCCGGGTCACCGCGATCTCGTACCGGTAGGCCGAGGCGGCATTGCCGGTGAGGATCTTCTTCGAGATGTTGAGCGCCTCCTGGCTGTTCACCCACATCGTGTCGGGCGAGAGCCGGTAGAGGTCCCACATGGACTTGAGCACCGCGTCGATCTCGACGATGCCGCCCGCGCCGTCGGCGGTGAGCGGCGTTCCGATGCCGACGGTGCCGGGCGCCAGGGTGTAGACGGTGGCGCCGGATCCGGGCCTGAACGCCTGGGTCAGGAGCCCGTCGAAGGACAGCGCCGAGGTCGAGCGATCGACGGTCCCGAGCGAGGCGGCGGTCTGCGTGCCCGCGGCCGCGGCGGTGATCAGCACCGAGGCGATCGTGGTGATCGCGCCCAGCACCTCGGCGCCGGCCGCGCCCCAGAACCACGCGTAGCCGAGCGCCCCCGGCACGGTGGCCACAGAAGCCGCGATCGACCCGGCGGCGCCAGTGGTCGCGACCGTAGCCGCCGCAGAGCGCCCCGCCGCACCGCCGCCGAACACGTCGGTCGAGCCGTCGGCGTTGGTGCGGGTGATGGTCGCCTGGATCCCGCCCGCGACGGTGCCGTTGATCACGCCGTCGAGCGCCAGCGCCACGGCGATCACCGACCACGTCTGGGCGGCGAGCGTTCCGCTGGTCGCCGAGCCCGAGAGGGTCGGGGTCGGCGTCGTCCCGAGCGCCAGGGAGGTATTGCCGCCGAGCAGCATCGCCTCTTCGCCGAGCATCAGGCTCTGGAGGCCGGTGCGCGCCGCGATGGCGCGCACGTCGTCGAACCCTTTCGCGGCATGCCGGGCGTCGAACTCGACGTTCGACTCGATGCCGATGCCCTTGTAGCTGGCGGTGTAGTCGGCGGTGGCGACGACCTGCACGCCGCGGTTGCCGCCGGAGACGCCGATGCGCATCCCGGAGACGTTGATGCCGGTGATCGCTCGCCACGCGGCCTGGATGCCGCCCCTGCCAGAGACGCGCGGGATCGCGTTCCGCAGGGGCGTGAGCACCGGGTAGAGCGACTTCGCCCCGAGTTCGAGGTCGTAGAAGGTCAGGCCGGAGGTGGGCGAGCTGCCCTGCGCGAAGGTCGATTTCTGCAGGTCGATCCCGAGTTGGGCCAGGATCGGATCGGTGAGCGGCTTGGACTGCGCCTCCCTGAGGAGGGCGAGGACGTCGACGTGCTGGGTCATGGGGCGTGATCCTGTGCGGATGCACGGCCGCGCCGGCGCCGGCCCGTCCCCGGGGCGCGCGGCATCGGACGTTGAGGGGAGGCGGGCGATGAGGGCCAGGAAATGTGACGCGCGATCCGTCCCCGGATCGGCGGCGCCTCAAGAGCGGCAGGTTTACGAAGTGACTGATAAGTCGAGCCAGGTCGCGGGAAACAGTCTCAGCAGTCCGCTAAGGGTGGCTTTCTGCCCGACTGCTTCTGAGAGGTGAGATCAAGAAAAAAGACTTGAGGGAATCCCGGCCGCAGGGATCGTTCCGGCCCCGTCCCCACACAGGCCGGACGCGGCCCGACCAGGCCTGTCACTTTTTGTCGTCGAGCCGGAATAAACCGGGCGGTGCCGCGATCCGGATGTGCAGGGACGCCAACGTCCCGGCTCTTTCCGGAAGCAGATCATGCAGGATCTCCAGCAGCCCGAGGAAGGATCGCCCGGCCCGACTCGCCGGGGCACGCTCGAATGCATGGTGTGGGCCGGCACCGGCCTCCTCTGGTCTCTCGGCGGCGGCCTGCCCCGGGCGATCGGGCTGGAGAGGGCCGTGGCGGGTGAGACAGCGCCAGCGCCCTTCACCTTCCTCCAGATCAGCGACAGCCATGTCGGCTTCAGCAAGCCGGCCAATCCCGATGCCCTCGGCACGCTACGCGAGGCGGTCGGCAAGATCGCAAAGCTCCGCGAGAAGCCGGCCTTCATCCTCCATACCGGCGACATCAGCCACTTGTCGAAGGAGCAGGAGTTCGACGATGCCGATCAGATCCTGCGCGAGATCGGGGTGCCGATCGTCTTCGTGCCGGGCGAGCACGATCTTCTCGATGAGGGGCAGGGTCGCGCCTATCTCCGCCGCTACGGCAAGGGATCGCGCGGGGCCGGCTGGACCAGCTTTGACCGGAATGGTGTCCACTTCATCGGACTCGTCAATGTCGTCGACTTGAAGGCCGGCGGCCTCGGCAACCTCGGCACCGAGCAGCTCGGCTGGCTGGAGCGCGACGTGGCGGGGCTCTCCTCCAGCACGCCCATCGTCGTGTTCGCGCATATACCGCTCTGGACGGTCTACCCCGAATGGGGGTGGGGCACGCAGGATGGCGGGCGGGCTCTTGCGCTCCTCGGCCGCTTCGGCTCGGTGACGGTGCTTAACGGGCATATCCACCAGATCATCCAGAAGGTCGAGGGCAATGTCGCCTTCCATACCGCCCGCTCGACGGCCTTCCCGCAGCCGGCGCCGGGCTCGGCTCCCTCGCCGGGGCCGATGAAGGTGCCGGCCGGAGAGTTGCGCGGTCTCCTCGGCGTCACGAGCGTAAGCCTGGTGCGCGGCACCGGCCCGCTGGCGATCGTCGATATCCCGCTTGGTGGGTGAGGCCGCCATGACCGCGCCCCTCCGTCGCCGGCTTCGCCCGGGTTCCGGCGCCGCCGTGCTCGCCGCGATCCTGGCCTTTGGCGCCAATCCCGCCATGGCAGGACCGGCCCAGGATCTCGTCGTCCGGATCGACAACTTCACCTTCAGTCCGGAGACGATCACCGTGGCGCCGGGCGCCAAGGTCACCTGGATCAACGGCGACGACATCCCGCACACCGTCGTGTCGCCGTCAGGCCAGTTCCGCTCGAAAACCCTCGACACCGAAGACCGTTTCTCCTTCGCCTTCGCGGCGAAGGGGGAGTATCCCTATTTCTGCTCGCTCCACCCACACATGACCGGAAAGGTCGTCGTGCGGGACACGCCGGAATGACCCGGCTCGGGGGCGGGGGATGGGACGGGAGCGGCCTCGTGGGAGCAGGTGCGCTGGCGACCTTCGACCCGGCCCGGCGGCTTTCCCCGCCCACCACACTGCTGGGCACTCTCGCCGACGCAGCCCTGGCGCTTCACGCAGCCGTCGCGTCCTCGTGGCCCGGCTCCGGCGCAGACCGCCTCGGCTGCCGGACGTCTTCTGCCGCTGCGGAAGGGGGCCAGGCGGTGGGCCGGTCCACTACCTCGTTTCGCGACCTCGTGCTGCCGCATCTCGATGCCGCCTACAACCTCGCCCGCTTCCTGACCCGGGACGCCGACGCCGCCGACGACATCGTGCAGGACGCCTTCTTGCGCGCCTTCAAGGCTTTCGAGGGTTTTCAAGGCGGCGATGCCCGGGCGTGGCTTCTGGCGATCGTACGCAACTGCGCTCGGACCTGGGCGAACGCTCGCGCCCGCGAGCGGGCGCGTTGCGAGCCGCTCAGCGGCGTTGCACAGGCCGACGAGCAAGGGGAGGGCGAACCGGAAGACAGGGAGTTCTGGGACCCTGAAGAGGCCACGCCCGAGGCCGCCCTCCTGCGCGAGGGCGAGGCGGCCTCCCTCCGCCGGCTGATCGAGACCCTGCCCGCGGATTTTCGCGAGGTGCTAGTGCTGCGCGAATTCGACGACCTCTCCTACCGGGAAATCGCCGAGATCACCGCGGCACCGATCGGGACCGTGATGTCTCGCCTCGCCCGGGCCAGGACCAAGCTCGGAGCCGCATGGCGGCGCCTGAACGGCGAGGACCGCACATGACGGAGCGGTCCGATGTGCCCTGCGGCGAGGCGATCCTGCTCCACGCCCTTCTCGACCGCGAACTCGATGCGGCCAACATCCTGCGGTGCGAGGCGCATGTCGCCTCATGCCCAACTTGCGCCGCCCAACTCGACCGGCTGCGCGCCATGCGGGAGCGCCTGGCGGGCGGAGATGTCGCGTGGCGGGCGCCGGAGGCGCTGCGCATCCGCATCCTCGACGCCCTGGCGCAGGAGGGACGGCACGACGCGCCGTCCCCGAAGGAGACGCGTCCCGGCGCGATGGCGTGGCTGCGCACTCTGGCGGCGAGCCGGACGGTCCTGCCGGCGGGCCTCGCCCTGGCGGCGAGCCTGGCCTTCGCCGTCGTCCTAACGCGCCCCGAACCCGCCGCCGACCTCACGGGACAGCTCGTCGCCGGCCATGTCCGCTCTCTCCTGGCGAACCACCTTATGGACATCGAGACATCCGACCAGCATACGGTGAAGCCGTGGTTTTCCGGCAAGATCGACTTCTCGCCACCGGTCATCGACCTCTCGGACCGCGGCTTTCCTCTCATAGGCGGGCGGCTCGACTATCTCGACGGGAAGGTCGTGGCCGCGCTGATCTACAGGCGGAACAAGCACGTCATCAATCTGTTCGTCTGGCCTTCCAATGCATATTCCCCGCGCAGCCTCGCCCAGGACGGCTACAACATATTTGGTTGGCGGCAGGCTGGCTTGACCTACTGGGCCGTGTCGGATCTCAACGCCGTCGAGCTGAAGGAATTCAAGGACGACTTCACCGAACGCGCACCGGGATGATCGGAGCGCGACCGAAGTGCCAAGTCTATGCCGAGTGACTTGCGACGCGTGCAAGGACGGTCAGGGCGAAAAATAAGCTGTGGCAGCGCGAAACGAATGACCGCTTTCGAGCGATCCCTGGAGCTTCGACTTTGACTGGGCTGGATCGATAACCGTCAAGTAGCGCCCCGGGCCACCTCAGCGCGTGAGAGCAAGCGGTTGCGGGTTCTGGTGAGAGACCTTGATCAGCAGATCCGCGCGCGCCTCGGGGCTCATCTTCGCGAGGTGATGCGGATCGCGTCGGCCGATGGAGCGTCTGACGCGCCAGAGATACCCTCCGTACCCTTCGTG
Organism: Methylobacterium sp. P5_C11; assembly: GCF_054049775.1. Classification (NCBI taxonomy): domain Bacteria; kingdom Pseudomonadati; phylum Pseudomonadota; class Alphaproteobacteria; order Hyphomicrobiales; family Methylobacteriaceae; genus Methylobacterium; species Methylobacterium sp. P5_C11. Next base: position 71,979 of record NZ_JBFULS010000017.1, read on the forward strand.
ACGGCGCGGCCCACGAGGTGGCGCGGCACAGGCTGGTCGCCCACCATCTTCGCCAGGGCGGCGATCTGCGGCAGCACCTCGTCGGTCAGCGTCTGCTGCAGCGCGTCGCGCTGACCGGTCATCTTGGTGAGTTCGGCGCGTACGGCCTCGATTGCGTCGCCCCCCTTTGCGAGATCGCCGCCGGCCACCTTCTCGGCCTGTCCGCAGGTCGCCCTCAGGCTGCAGGCATCGTCATGCATGCGCTGGATCCGCTCCCGGTCCGCTCGGCTGTTGCGTGCTCCGACCTTGGCCAGCGCCTGCCCGGCCGGGCTGTCGGCGGCGACCGCCTTCACCAGCGCGTCATAGGCGACATCCGACAGCGGCCCGGCGGCGAGCGCCATCGCCGCGTCGCTCGGCGCGTCGCCCATCAGGTCGGCCATCTCGGTCGCCACCATCGCCTGCAGGAGCGACACCCCCTGGGTCGCCCAGGCCTGCATCTGCCGGGGCAACGCCGCGTCGCCATCGGCGTAGACCGCGTCGAACACCGCCGAGCCGACCATGCTCCTGATCTCGCTCAGCAGCACCGCCAGCCGCGACACGCCGTAGAGATCCTTGGCGAGGTCCGCCTTGGCGGGATCGGTGCGCCGCCGCTTATGGGATTGCCCGGCGCTAGCGGAGCCGACCGCCTCTCCGTCCGTAGCCCCGAGTTGCTTCCCGAGATCGGACAGCGCGTCGAGCACCGGACCGGCCGAAGCCCGGGCCGAGGCGTCTGCATCCGTGCGCGCGTTGTGGGCCAGTGCGTCCGCCTTCTTGGCGAAGGTGCTGCCGTCCTTGGCTTTCCATACCTGCTCGACCGCGCCCTCGCTCGCGGGCGCGGACCCGGTGGGCTCGGAAGCTAGCCGCGCCTTGGCCAGCGCCTCGACCTCCGCAGCCTTCACGAGGGCCTCGCGCGCCGGCGCCACGAGGTCGCCGACCTCGCCCGGCCGACCGGCCGCCGCGGCGAGATTCTCGGCCTTGGCGAAGACGGCCGCATTGGTCGGCTCGGGCGGCGGGGCGATCCGCACGGACACGGCGAAGGCCCGCGTCTCGGCCGCGCCGTCGCTCTTCAAGACCTGGAACGTCGCCGAGGGCAGGCAGGGCAGATCGACGAGGCTGACCTCGCTCGGGTCGGCCGTGTAGCGCATCAGGCCGTCCTCGCCCCGCCAGCGCTTGGCGTAGGCGCCGCCCTGCGAGAAGCCCGTGTAGACCCCCTCCTCGACCTTCTTCCATTCCGCGTCGTCGACCACCTTCGCGCAGATCTCGATCTGCCTGGCGTCGTCGTTGAAGGCGATCTGCGTGACCTTGCCGGCCGCGATCTTGCCGTGCATCGCCCGCAGGTTGCCGAGCGAGCGGCCGTCGGTCGCCTTAGCGATGCCGCCCGACCACTTCTCGTAGAACGGCTTCGTCGAGGTGTAGTCGCAGATCTCGCCGGCGCGATCCGGGGCCTCGGCGGTGGCGAGGCCGTAGACGAGCCGGTTGGCCGCATCGACCTTCGTCAGCGGCAGGAACAGGGACAGCTCGGGCATGTGAGGCTCCGACGGGATAGACCATTGTTGATCAGCCACCAATCGGTCCAGCCGTGGGCTCGAGTGATTTCGCGTCAGTACGGCAGCGCAGCAGATCTACATCTTCACGTTGCTTGAGTTCGCAACCCGACCGGCGTAGCTTTTACTCAGGCGCGGACCCGTCGACCGTTTCGGACGTCAAGCCCAAGGGCGATCGCGAGATCGGGCACGCGGCGTCAGCGGGCCGCGCCACCTCTAAACCCCGACCTTGTAGAACGTGTGCAGCGTGAGCGATCCCGTCCGCTTGCGCACGGCCAGAACGGCCTCGTACGTCTGCCCGCGGATCGTGTGCCGGACGACGACGCCCTGCAGGCCCTGTCCGCGCGTCTTGCCGCCTCGCGCCACCGAACCGTGCCGGAGCAGCCGCGGAAGGTTGCTGTAATCGGCCGGAACGATCGGGTTGGGGGCTCCACTGCCGGGGCCGTGCCGACGGTCGATGTGCCGGACGAACTCGGCGGTGACGCCGTGTCGCCATCCATCCACATTCCGCCCGGCGTGAGTCGAGAAGCGATCGCCGTGAACGCGTCCGAGATCCAGCACGTCTTGGTGCGACCGGTCGGCCAGGGCCCGCGTCGCGAGCCGCTTGGCCGCCCGTCCCGATCCACCCGCGCCTGAGAATTCGCCCGTGTCCGGATCCCGCGGATGCTTCGACGGGTCGAACGCTTTGTCGATCGACGCGTCGTCCTCGACGACAGGCACCACCACACAGCGACATGACGGATGCGCGGGCGTTGTGTCGTCCCCGCTCGGGAATGCGTCGTTGAGCTCGACCGCGCCGGCATCCGCGTTGGCCTGGCAGACCGCGCAGCAGCCCTCCTCGGCCCACCACGCCTTGCGGACCGCGATGCCGTCCTCGACCGCCCCCGGTAGCTCTCCAGCGACGCCGCACCGTTGGCGCTGGCCACCTCGTACTCGGCGATGCGTGCTGCCCGCTCTGCCGAGAAGGCGTAGTCCGCCTCGATCGCCTCCGCGATGGCGTCGAGACCGACGTTGTGCTCCAGGCCCGACGCGATGGTCTCGCGCAGCCGCGTGCGGGTCGCCTCGGTGATCACCATCCGCGCGTCGGCCGACGGCACGAGCCGCCCGTCGGCGTCGAAGCGCATCCCGACCATCTCGGCCGCGCGGGTCCGCGCCGCGGCGACCGCTCGGGTGTTCACGCGCTCGACCAGTTGGGCGCGGCTGGCTGCGCCAATCTGCGCCAGCGCGCGGCGACCCGCATCAGCCGCGACGGCCTCAAGTTCGTCGGCCACCTCCGGCGCGACCGCGCGTAGATCCGTGAAGTCGAACTCGTCGAGAAAGGCGTCCAGCGCGCGGCGCAATGCGTCGACGTCGTCGGGCTCCGGTCCGACCTTGGCGAGCTTGAAGAGCCCGCGGAGCCCGGCGACCACGTCAGAGCTGGTAGCAGCCAGGGCTCTCTCCAGCCGCTCCGCAATCGCATGCATCGCCCGGCGCGTGGCCGGCCGGTCGAAAGGGACGGGATCGGCCGGCCTCCACACCCGGCGCTTCGTGAGTTCCGCACCGACGGCCTTGTGGGCCGGCGCTGGCAAATGGGCGATCCGCGCCGTGAGGCGGCCGCGCAGATCCTCCAGGGCAGCCACGATGGCGCTGCGGCGGTCGGCGTCGAGGCCGGCTTCGCGGATGGAAGCGATCATCGCGTCGAGCGCGGCGCCCACCACCTCGCTGAGCCGGTCTCGGATCCGTTCGCCCGCGGCGGCGTTCCCGGACGCTTTGCCGAACCCGACCGCGCCGGCGAGGTGGTCGAGCATGTGCGCGACCTCCTCGTCGTCGTAGCCGAGATGCGCGCCGATATGGCGGCCAGCCGTGACCAGCGCGTCGCCGAGCAGGTAGTTCTCGGCGATCCAGACCGCCGCTTCGACCGCGGCCGGCACGGTGCCGCCGGACGCGGCCGTGACGATCGCGCCCCCGGCGATCACCGCCCCGCCGATCGCGGTGCGCAGGACGGTGCGCTTGAACGCGGCGCGCTCGGCGGCCTCATCCGCTTCGCCGCCTACGCTCCCATCGGTCCAGCGGCCGTGTGCGTCCCGCGGCTGGGCGTCGTCGAACTTGGTGAGCAGCTTGGCGACCGCAGCCGCGGGGCCGTCGTCGCGATCATCCGGCTCTTCCGGCGCCGCGCCGAACGTGCCCGACGCGGGCGGCGGCCCGAACGCGTCGAGCGCCGCCTTCTTGCCCGCCAGCGTGTTCGCGTCGATCGGCACGAGGCCCGTGCCGGTCATCACCATCAGGACGTCGGCAGCCGGGCTCGGATCGGGATCGAGGCCCAGGATCTTGCGGCCCTCGTTGAGCCGCATCAGCCCGCCTGCAGTCAGCCCGCGCAGGCGCTCGGCCTGCGCGGCCTCGTCGATCTGCTCGTCCTCCTGCCACGCGAACTCCAGCTCGGGCGCGGCGAGGTCGTCGGCGATCACGTCGTCGAGGACGCCCTTGATCCAGTCGAGCAGCGGCGCGAGGCCCTCCTCCTCGGCGAGTTCCTTCTGCGTGTCGGCCGAGGCCCGGTTCATCTGCTTGATCAGCGCCTGGGGCGAGACCGAGAAAGCGAAGCACACCACTCGGGACAGCCACTCGTCGAACTCGCCCTTGAGCTGCGGCTCGCTCGTCTGGTGGAGCGCGACCTTGCCGGGCACGAACCGGGCGCGCCGCCGGGCAGCCAGGTTGTCGGTGAACAGCGAGTCCCAGTAGGTCTGGTAGGTCGCGATCTGGTCCGGCCCCCAGGTCTCGGGGACGCCGATCAGCGCGTCCGGCACGGTGCCGCTGGTGAAGTACTCCAGGGTCATGACCTGCCGGCGCAGGGCGATGTTGACGGTGGTCATCACCTGCTCGACCGGCGAGAAGCCGTAGACGCGGTCGGTGCGCAGGTTGCGCGGGCGGTAGAGCAGCTCGTGGGCGGTGTAGTTCACCGCCGGAAGGCCCTTGAGGATCTGCTGGTAGGCCTCGGGCCAGACGGTCTCGCCGCTCTGCACCCACGGCGTCGGCACGCGACCGTCTTCGCCGAGGATCGGCTTGATGGTGGCACCGTCGATCGGCTCAAGGGCGAGGAGGTCGCCTGCGCGAGAGCGCTGCTTGAAGGTCGTCCAGGCGTCGAGGACGAGCACGTCCTCCAGGCCCATGCGCAGCCAGTCGGTCCAGGGATGCACGCCGTCGGGCTTGGCGAGGAACGCGGTGATCGCCGCGGCCTTCGCACTGGACGACCGTCCCGCGTCGCGCGCCTTGATCGTCCACTTCATGCGGGCCGCTTGGTCCTTGCGCGTCTCGATCACCAGCCGCAGCAGGTCATAGCCGTCGGCGAGGCGGCGCAGCTGCGCGAACGAGACCGGCTCGTAGGCCCGCGCCGTGGTGTTGAGGTTGTAACCAGTCGGGTAGTCGAAGCGGCGGCCTGCGATCTCTGCGGGAGCCGAGGGGCGCATCGGCGCGGACGGGCCGAACCAGCCAAGCTCGTGGGCCGCCATTGAGCCAGAGCCGGCGCTACCGTAGGTCAGGGTGTATGCCATTGGGGCCAGCAACACGCCCGCCGCGCCGCCGCGTGTCGATGAGGCCAAATGAGGGTGCCCTTCGGCGAAGCGCCAGAATGTTACTAGACGGCACGAGACCGCAAATGATCACAGTTTCAGGATTGGTGGGCGACTTCCGATATCATCATTCGGCAACTTGTGACGGCATCCCGTGAGCAAACGCCATGGGCTACGGCCGACCGTGAGTCCGGCGGCAAGCTGCAGATATGGTGTGTTCGGCTCCGCCCGCTCGGCTGGCCGAGACGGAAAGTCCGAAGCAGTGCGCGGACAGATAATTTATACTTTCGCATCAACATGTAAGATAAAAAAATACTTTAATACAATCAATCTGACACGGTTGAAGATTTCCATTGGCCAGATTTTTTGATTTCACGCTGGATTGTCAGAGTATAACGACAAAAATTATTACCGAAAACGATGTGGTAATTGTTTGATTTTCTATCGAACTCGCTATGGATATAAATTTCCGGCGCCCGTTTTCTGTACTTGATATGTATGCCACGATCATCTGTATGGAAGCGACCAAGTTTAGTGAAGCAGGCTACTCCAGACTCGTCTGGAAGGAAATTTACGCCGGTCTCATCGATTTCAATGCCTTCTTCTGACGATAAGATGCGAGTGGGAAGCTCGACTAAGAGTTTGTTTGACTTATCAGTCGTTTCACCTGTACTTCGCGGCTGAGCTTGATTATCGCTGATCATTTCAGCTGGGTAAGCGCTCACGGCGGACATATAAAGAACAGATGAGATCGATATTTTAAACAGATTTGATTTTTTACTGCGCGCCATATTTATCATTTCCTTTGATGATCATGATCAGAGGATCATTTTTGACCATTTATTGTAGAAGAAAGTCCCTCGGAGCACTCACTGAAGTTCTTGAGATTTCTGTAGTGCTCCGAGAAAAACCAAAGATTAATTAACTCACTGGCAACGATATATAAGTGATCATCGTCATCGGTGAGATACAGTCACAGGCTGACGATTTTAAGCCGGTGTTTGAGTGGTCACTTCAAGATTTCCGTCGACAAATCTCGCGACAACGACATCTTCCGGGACGGATGGCACTGCAAAGAAGGTCCCTTTCTCTGTATGAAAGATAATCCGCTCGCGCGACCAGATGGAACCATCCGGATCCGAACCACTGTTCTCACCTATCGCTACAGCGCCCGTATCGTGATCTCCAATTTTCGCATTCCTTGTATTTTCATCATATAGATTATCGTATGTCTCCTTTGAGGATTCTTGCCAGCTTACCTTTGTGCGGCCTTCGGCGGCAGACGCGGGATTGGAATGACTGTTGTTTTGAACAGGTGCCGATCCGCCGTTTCCACCTCCTCCGGAGCGCGCACCAACTCCCACATTCGGATGAGAAGAAGGGTAACCGCCGACCGGGTAGCCTGGGCCGACTGAAATTCCGGGAAGATGTACCGTCGGATCTTGTTCCATAGCTGCGTGATAAACAGTTTCGCCGCCAGAATTTCCGGCAGGCGAATTTCTATTTGTATTACTGGCCTCGGGATTGCCATTATTAACATTGTTGTTTTCTGTATATTGCGAGCTTTTTGTCTTGCTGGATGCAAATAAAATCGCATCGCCTTGGCTGGCGTGTATTCTCAGTCCAGATCTCGTATCTATTGACTGATCATTTTTGCCGATTTCTGAATTCTTTAAGCTAGCGCTGTCTGTTACCATGCCAGCACGGCTTACAGGTAGAACAGCGGAAATAGATGAAGTAATTCCAGTGGTACTAATTAGGTAACTCCTTGTAGACATGCCCAATGAATGCTTGACTGTAATTTTATCACGCTCCAGGCGGATAAAGTCCGGCTTTGACCGAAGCTCGCCATATCGCGTGTCGAGCAAAAACAGCCGTCGACATCGCAATTAGGTGATTGTTTGTTCCGGGCGCCCAGGGATAACAGCAGAGTTGTTCATGTCAAGCGCACACAAATCGCCGTAATTGAGCGACAAAAATTACACTGCTGTATAAATAAATGACATTTTACTTGCGTAAATTCATTTCATCATAACAGAAACATCATTGTGATAATATGATTTATTTTTTTGCAAAACAACTTAGACTGTATACAGCATGATCAATACATATTTCAGAAAGTTAGATCGGAGTATTACACCRCGGCACCGCCGCGCAAGATTCTGATATCAGATGCTAGCGTTGGCGAGCGATAATTACTGACTGCATCTCTTCACATCCCTCTTTGCCAATTGCAGGTTTGAACTCAGAAATTATTATGTCGAGCGTCGTAATCGTTTCGGACTGAATTTTTGTGTAGACAGCGCTTTCTATAGCAATAGAGTCTCGATCTATGGCCTTGATCAGGCATAGGCTAAAAATGCCGTAACAACCCGAAAATCATTTTCGTATAAAATATACGTAAATTCGAGTGGGCAGAAATTCAGCCTAAAGAGATCTACCAGCTGCCTTTGATAAATCGCTGAAGCCGGCGGCGCAGAGTGGACTGGCATCATCGCTCCAAACGACAATTCGTCCATCCGTATCAGGCGTATAGCGAGCACCAGACAAGCCGATCACCGTTCCAGTGCCGGCGGGCGCCACCAGCTCAATCGTCGCCCGTCCACTGGCCACGCTCGGCATAGACCACCCATAATGCGGCGCTTCCGGCGCCGACCCGACCTCGATTTGCCGCCGATAGAACGCGATCAACCCCTCGCCCGGCGCCACACCCGCCAGTTCGTTGAACGCGTCGGCGGCCGCGTCCACCTGGTCGTCGTGGCTGCCGGCCGGGAAAAGGCCGACTTCCTCAAGAAATAACTCATTCCAAGATGCACGCAGCAGCATCACGTTGCCGACCTCGACCTGGCTGGAGAGCGGCTTGGCACGCACCTCCTTCGAGCCGGTCGGCGCCACCGCGCTGACGATGAAGCCCGCGAGCGCCGTGACGTAGTCCTCGGCCTGCGCGATGCCGGCTTGCCCCGCATCCTTCGGGATCCGGATGCCGACCGCGGCCCCGTCCTGGCTGGCGGTGTTGATCAGCCGCTGGCGGACCTTGCCTGGCGTTTCGCGCACGCGGACCACGTCGGCGATGTAGAACCGCTTGTCCGCGCCGCGGCCCATCCTCACGCCGACGGTCCAGTCCGGATCGGCGCCGGGCCGCTTCCTCGTGCCGGCGAAGTCCCAGGCGCGCACCCACTTCTCGATCGGCGGCAGCGCGTCGACGATCCCGAAGCCCGCCCGGTCGAAGAGTCCGCCCTCGCGCGGGGCCGGCCGCTGCTGGAACTGACCGGCCACCGCGTAGGCGCCGAGAGGGACCTTGTCGCGCTCGACCACCGCTCGCGGGAAGCGCTCGGGGAACAGCAGCTCGCCGTCCAGCGTGCGCGGATCGGCGAAAATCGGCGTCCGACAGGCGCGGTCCGGCTCGAACTCCATCGGCAGCATCAGGTGGACGTAGCCCAGCCCGAGCCGCAGGATCTCGCCCGAGACGTCGCGCTCGTGGAGGCGCTGCATGATCACCACGATCGCCGAGCGCGCCGGGTCGTTGAGGCGCGTCGTCACCGATTCGCGGAAAATGCGCAGCGTCCGCTCGCGCTCCGTCTCGCTCTCGGCGGTCTCGGTCGAGTGGGGATCGTCGATGATGACCCGGTCACCGCGACCCGCGGTCAGCGAGGCGAATGGCATGCCCTCGCGCGAGCCGGTCGCCGTGTTGGCGAAAGAGATCTCACCTGAGCGGGACAGCGCGACGTGGGGCCAGAGCGCTCGGTACCATGCGCTCGACACGAGATCGCGCATGCGCCGCGCGTCGCGTTTGACGAAGTCCTCCTTGTACGAGGTCGTGAGGTAGCGCAGGCCCGCGAGGCAGCACGGCCCCCATTCCCAGGCCGGCCAGAACACTGAGACGAAGAGCGACTTCATCGTGCCCGGCGGGACGTTGATCAGCAGCCGGTTCTCCAGGCCGAGGGCGAGGAAGCGCCCGTGGGTGATGGCCTCAAGATGCGCGCAGAGCGCCTCGATGTGCCAGCCGTGGACGTAGGGCTGGTTGGGCTCCAGGACGTGCCAGGCCTCTTCGACGAAGCTCGCGAGCGACGCACAGCGGGTCCTGATCCGCTCCCGCTCGGCCTTCGCGCTACGCCGCGCCTGCTCCGCCCCGATGGCCGTCAGCATCTGCGCCGGCGGCGGCAAGCGGACCGAAGAATGCGGCGAGCGCGGCCAGTTGCTCATCAGTCGCCTTGGACAAGTCGACGTGCTGAATCGGACCGCCGTTTGCCCTCGCGATCTCGTGTGACTGCGCCGGCTCCTTCCAGCGCATGCGGGTCTTGGCCCAGTAGATTGCGGCTGTGACGGCCTGCGGGCCGTCACCGATCGCTTTTTTGAACAGGCTCTCGGCGACTTTCGCGTTGGCTTTCGTGATCCCCTGGTCGAGCTCGTCGCGGTAATGCTTTAGCGGCGTGGGCTTGCTGATACCGACGACGCGGGCGATCTCGTGCTCCGGAATTCCGTAGCCAGACAGGGCTTCGACCTCACGTCGGCTCTTGTCCGTTGGCGTATGGGGTGGCCGACCGCCAGGGGCCGCCGGTTCGTCGGTCATTTCGTGGCGCTCACACGTGCCTTGACTCGTGCGAAGGACTCACCCGTCTCGGCGAGGGATGCTTCCTGACCGGTGAAGGCTTGCCAACGAACCACGGTGACATCGACATAGGCGGGGTTCAATTCGATGGCGTGGCAGGCACGACCGGTCATTTCAGCCGCTATGATCGTTGTACCGGAGCCGCAAAAGGGCTCATAAACACCCTGCCCTGGTGAGGAGTTGTTCTCGATCGGGCGCCTCATGCACTCGACGGGCTTTTGCGTGCTGTGCCCGGTCTCGGATTTGCTGTGGCTGATTTCCCAGAGCGTGGACTGCTTCCGGTCGCCGGACCAATGGCCCTTTTTCCCCTTACGAACTGCATACCAGCACGGCTCGTGATGCCAATGGTAGTCGCCGCGCCCGATCGCGAAGCGCCCTTTCGCCCAGATGATGCTGGAGCGTAATTCAAAATCGCTGGCGGTCAGGCTGTCTGCGACCAGTGGCGAAAACAAGCTGGCGTGCCAGACATACGCTACGTCGCCGGGGAATAGCGCCCAAGCTGCGCGCCAATCTGCTCGATCGTCATTCAGTACCCGGCCGATCGCACGAGCGGCGACTCTCGTGCCGTTGGTCCGCTTCACCTGATTCCGCCAATTGGGCTCATACTCGACACCATATGGTGGGTCGGTCACCATTAGGTGCGGGGCAATACCGGCGAGTACGCCTTTGACGTCTTTCGCGTTGGTGCTGTCGCCGCACAGGATGCGATGACGGCCAAGGCTCCAACAGTCGCCTTGTCGCGTCACCGGTTCGACGGGCGCCTCGGGTACGTCGTCGGGATCGGTCAGCCCTGACGTGCGCTCGGCCATGAGGTCTGCGAGGGACTCGATCGAGAACCCGGTCAGCGCGATGTCGAAATCCAGTTCCTGGAGGGCGCTAAATTCGACCCGCAGCAGATCTGGATTCCAGCCAGCGTTCGCCGCAAGTTGATTGTCGGCGATTACGTATGCCCGGCGTTGAGCCTCGCTCCACCCTCGCGCGACCATGACTGGCACCTCCGCGATCCCGAGCTTGAGCGCCGCAAGCACCCGACCGTGACCGGAGATGATCCTGCTCTCCTCGTCGACCAGCACCGGCGTCGTCCACCCCCACTCCATGATCGAGGCTGCGATCTGACCGGTCTGCTCGTCGGAATGCGTTCTGGCGTTGCGAGCATAGGGCACAAGTGCCGAGACCGGCCGGCGCTCAACTCGGTCAGCGGGCCAGCTTTTCATACGGGCAATAAACTCCCTCGATGCGGCAGCCCGCAGCCAAGCGCAGCGTTGCGGTTTGGCGTCAGGAAGAAGCGCAAAATCAGGGCTGGGCATGTCGCGCGTGGGCAGATCGTCCCGACGCTGACACGTGATCCGGTAGTTCCGGCAGGCGCACCCTCCAACGAGCGCAGCTCACGTTCCGGCCGTCCACGATCGAGATAGACTCCGATCCAGTCGTCGAAGTCAAGCGGCCAACGGATCTCCAAGTTGGTCGGGTGCGAATTCGACCGGTGTCGCTCGACCGAAGATGCTGACGTCCGCGCGTACGATACCATTGCTCAGAATGTCATGGTCCTCGGCGAAGAACGACATGAACGGACCGTTCAAGATCCTGCGCAGTTCGCCGACCTGAAACAACGCGGCCTCCTGCCTGCGCTTCGCCCGCTCCGTCTCGTCGACGCCCGCGATCCGATCGGCCAGGGCCTGCAGGACGGAGCCCGGGATCTCCAGCGGTGCGCGCTGGCCGAGCACGTCGATGACGTGCCGGCTGTCGAACAGCGGCTCCGTCCAACGTGAGGCGTGACGCAGCCGATCGAGCCCGACGAACAGGTACGAGGCGAAGAAAATCGCCTGGGTGTCGACCTTGCGTCCGCGCCGGACCACGGTGACGCGGTACCGCGGCAGCCACCAGTCCATCGCCAGACCCTCGAACTCCTCGGCCGCCATGGCCTCGTGGAGCGGCAGGGTGTGGACGACGAACCACGTGAGACTCTGGTCGAGCACCACGTGTTCGGCTCGGATCCGGGATCCGTTCGTTCCGCGCTTCCTGCCCATGTCACGCCCCTCGATCGCACGAAACAACATCGGCCGCGGCGTGCAGGCCGGCCCTGCGCGTCGCCATCACGCGGCCTCGCCGATCAACAGCCGCGGCGGGATCCGGCATCCGGGCTGGCCCGGCGGCGGGCCGAACACGCCCTCCATCCAGGTGCCGGGATCGCGCTGGAACCGGTCGAGCACCGCGCGCAGGAACGCCTCGGGATGGCGCCCGCTGATGCCGAGATCGACCAGTTCGGCCGGATCGGGGGGCTCGGCCGGGGTCGCCGCGAGGCCCTGGGCGGATCGAGCCTGGCGCTGGGCAGCGACGCGCTCGGCGACGACGTTGGCCAGCATCGACCACGTGCGGATCGGCGTCCTGCGACCCGCGGCGAGGTCGAGCAGCACCGGGACGATCTCGGTCTCGAGGGCAATCCCATCCGCGACCAGGCGCGCCATCGGCCCGACGACGGGATCCTGGACCCAGTCCCGGGGCAGTGCCGCGCGGCAGCGGGCCTCGATACGGTCGAAGCTCTCCCGGCTGTTCCACGGCGGCGCGGCGGCRTCCGCCTCCGGCAGTAATGCCCGCTCTGCGACGGAAATCGGTTCGGATCGGGGCGGGGTCCCGCGCGCGGGCGCGTGCGGGGGTGAGCCGCCGCCGCCGCCGGAAGAATCCTCCGTTTCTATCCCTTCCTTTTCCCTTCCTTTTCCTACGCCGAACGCTCTTGGATCATTCGGCGAATGGGGCGCCGGCGGTTCGGGCGTGAGCGGCTTCTGCGGCTTGTCGATGCGCTGGTGATGCTAGCCGGTGACGGCCAGAAACTTTTTCCCTCAAGGACATAGATCCGTATCAGGCCGTTCGCCGACAATTCTTGCAGCATTCCGAGAACGTCCGACGACGTGACGTCGTCCGATGGCAGGATCTGCGCCTTGATCCGCTTCGGCGACAGCGCCATTCGGCCGGCGTCGTCGCAGAAGTTCCACAGCCCGATGAACAGCAGCCGCGCCAGCGGCGCGCATTCCATGACCTGCTCGGAGGTCCAGAACTCAGGTTTGATCGTGCGGATGCGAGCCATCAGAGGGACCCTCTCGTCGTCTGGGCGATGGCCGAATGGGCCATGTCGCGTCACAGGTGCAGGGTCGGGGTCGGACCCGCGCGGTTCTTGCCGAGGATCAGTTCAAGGCTGTTCTGCTTGTCGATCAGGCGCTGACCTGTCTCGGGATCATTGGTCGCCTTGAACTTGCGATCGAGGTAGACGGCCTCGCGGTAGAGCAGCAGGTCCGCGTCGGCGTCCTGCTCCAGCTCGCCCGAGTCGCGCAGGTCCTCCTTGCCCGGGCGGCGGTCGACGCGGCCCTCCTTGTCGACCTCGCGGTTGAGCTGCGCGAGCAGCACCACGCAGACATCCTCGGCCTTGGCGAGCTGCTTGAGGGCGGCGGAGATCTCCCCAATCTCCAGTACGCGCTGACCCTGGTAGCGATCCGAGGCCTTGATGAACTTCAGATAGTCGATGAACACGACGCCGAGGCGGATCTCCGTCCTGGCGAGACGGCGCTTCTCGGCCTTCACCCCGAAGGCGATCTGCGCCACCGAGATCGGCGACCGGTAGTCGACGTGCAGGTGCAGCTGGGCGAGCCACTTTTGCGCCTGCTCGACCCGCTCGAAGGCCTCTTCGTCGAGGTCCCGTCCTGCCATGATCCGACCGAAGGGCAGCGGATGGCCCGGCCGGTAGGCGAGATCCGCGAGGTAGCGAGCCCATTGCTGCTCGGGGGTCACCTCGGCCTGGAAGACCAGCACGCCGGCGTGGCGGGCGGCTTGTCGAGACAGCGTAGTCATGGCGACCGTCTTCCCCGTCCCGGGGCGCCCGGCCAGGATCCACAGCTCCCCGCGCTGAAATCCCCCGTTCGTGGCGCGGTCCAGTTCGACGAGGCCGGAGGGAATCGCGGTCGAGGGGATCGTGCCGTCGCGCAGGCCGCGCACGCGCTCCAGCATCCAGGCACCGCCATCTGCCGCCGAGCGGCCGGCGAGATGACTGGCCGGACCCGGCGAGCCGATGCCAATCAGCCGGCGCCGGACGGCAAGGTCGTGGATCGTGCGGCCGTAGGCGCCCGCGTTGATGACCGTAGTGGCGTCGGCGGCCAGCCGCGCAAGATACTGCATCACGCAGCCGGTCATCGCCCGGCACGGATTCTCGCTCTCGTTCGACACCGAGGCATCGCCGATCCAGGGGCATCTGCGGGTGAAGTGCACCTGCGCCCATGAAGCCGGCCACGAGTGCGCCTACCATCTCGACCTGCCACCCGACACGGCCGGCGCACAGGGGAAGGCGAACAAGACGCCGATCCAGGGCATCGGGTCGACGATCACCTATGCTCGCCGCTACCTCGTCCTGCAGGTCTTCAACATCGCACTGACCAACGACCCGGACGACACCGACGGGGCGTCGGAGCGGGCCGTGACCGAGGACGTGATTTCGGACGAACAGGGCGAGACCCTGCGCAACCTCCTCACCGAGCACGGCATCGCCCCGGCGAAGTTCCTGCGCGTCTTCAACGTCGAGAGCGTGCCGGACCTGCCGGCCGCGCTCTACGGCGAAGCCCTGGCCGCCATCGACCGCGCTGTCGCCCGGCGCGCCCGGCCGGAGGGCCGGTGACATGGCCGAGATGATCCAGGGCAGCGCCGAATGGCTGGACGCCTGCTGCGGCAAGGTCACGGCCTCCCGCGTCGCCGACGTGCTGGCACTGCGCAAGGACGGCAAGCCGCGGGCCGAGCGCGAGGCCTACCTGATGGAACTCGTCGGCGAGCGGCTGACGGGCCTCGCGATACAGCATTACCTGACCGCCGCGATGCTCGAGGGTTCGGAGCGGGAGCCGCAGGCCTGCGACGCCTACGAGTTCCTGTACGGCGTCGACAGCGCGAAGGTCGGGTTCGTGGACCATCCGACGATCGCCATGGCCGGGGCCAGCCCGGACCGGATGGTGGGAGCGGACGGTCTCGTCGAGTTCAAGTGCCCGACGCTGCGGACCCATCTGGAAACGCTGCTCGCCGGGGAGATCCCGGAGGCTCACCGGCCGCAGATGCGCTGGCAGATGGCCTGTACGGGCCGGGCGTGGTGCGACTTCGCCTCCTGGCACCCCAGCGTGCCACCGGCGCTGCGGCTGTGGGTCAAGCGGATGCACCGGGACGAAGCGCAGATCGCGAGGGACGAAGCCGCCGTGAACGCCTTCCTCGGCGAGGTCGAGGCCCGCGTCTCCTGGCTATCGGTGTCGCGGAGGCGGCATGATGACGGGCCGCCTTTCCCAGGCGACTAAGATGCCCCGCACCTTCCGTGCGCCGGAGCGCGTCCACATCGGCGAGGCGGCTGCCATTCTCGGCGTCTCGATTCGAACGGTGCAGCGCCTCGCCACGCGGCGCGAGTTGCCGTCCGCCGCGAAAGTTGGTCGCCTGTGGACGTTCAACGAAGCGGCGATCCGCGCCTGGCTTGTTGAACAGGAGAGCAAGCCACCATGCCCACAGATCGAAAGAAGGCCCCGGAGAGCTGCTACTGGCGAGGTAGCACCCTCTGGGCGCGCTTCACGGTTGCCGGCAAAGAGTACCGGTTCAGCCTCAAGACAGGTGATCCAGTCGTTGCGCGCAGCCGCCAGGCCGCGGAGCACGCACACATAGCGGCCGCCGCCTCGTTCGGCGACGACCGTAAGCGTTGGGAAGACGCGTTGAAGGAGTGGGGCTCCTACATCGTTCACCATATCGGCGAACGCACCTTCAAGCGATACCTCGGCTCGCTCGACATCCTGGATCCCCACCTCACGGGGCTGTTCGTCGACGAGATCGACGACGACACCGTGGCCGCGATCATCAAGGCACGGCGCGCCCAGAAGGTGACCACCGCCACCATCCGCCGGGACCTCACCGCGCTGTCGAGCGTGCTGGCGTTCGCGGTGGACGAGAAGTGGCGGCGTGGGAATCCGGCGCTGGAGGCGCAGCAGAGCCGGCGCATGAAGGAGCGGCGCAACCCGATCGTGCTGCCGGAGGATCGGGACATCGCGATCGCGGTCGACCGCGCGCCAGGGAATTTCAAGTTCCTGATCCGGGCGGCGCTGCTCACCGGCTGCCGTCAGGATGAACTCGTCACCCTGGAGCGCCGGCACGTCGACCTCGCGCGCGGGGCGATCTCCGTTCTGGGCAAGGGCAACAAGCGGCGCGTGGTCTCGCTGTCCGAAGCGGCCGTGGCCCTATTCCGGGACATCCCGGTCAGCATGGTGACGCGGCGGGTGTTCTGGCACTCGGACGGCCAGCCGTTCCGCAACGTCGCGACCCGCTTCAGCCTCTACGGCCGGCAGCTTGCCGAGGAGGCGGCGACGAAGGGCACCGAGTTCCGGCGCTTCCGCTTCCACGACCTTCGGCATCGGTTCGCGGTCGATTACCTACGGACCGGGCGCGGCGGCATCTACGAGCTGCAGCACGAACTCGGCCACACCAGCCTGAAAGTGACCGAGGGCTATCTGGCCTTCCGCACGGCCGAGGAAGCCCAGGCCGCCAAGGACGCGGCCGCACAAAAGTCGGCACAGGTGTATCGGTTTACGCCCGCCGAGAACGCTTAAAGGGTTGAGCTAAATACGGAATGTGCCGGGGAGCGCGAGGCAGGTATTCGGTTTACAAAACCGCTGCACTACCGCTGTGCTACACCGGCTCGCGACACGCTTGCTATCAGCCGCCGTGCCGCCGCTCAACCCGAAGAGCGCGACGATCTGTTGAGGCCAGCCTCAATAGCCTGAGCGGCGGATCAGGCTCTTGAGGCGCTGGTCGGCGGTATCGAGGCGGTCGGCGATCCCGCGACGGACGCACTTGCCGACGGAATCGCCGGCATAGAATCCGACTGTCTGCTCCTGGTTGCGGCAGGCCTGGACCGGCGGCCACGTCACCACTCCGGCCACGACCAGAAGCACGACGAGACCGTCGACGACGAGCCAGCCCTTCCAGCCGAGCCGGAGGCCCCGTCCGCGGTGAAGTGTCCGGGTCCGGCGCGCGGGTCGATTGGCAAAGTCCGAGCCGACCCGCGTCATGCGGGCGCGGAACTGAGCCTCCTCGAGGGCATCGGGCGGGCGGCCGGACGTGGCGGGGAGGAGCGGGCGGCTGGACATGGTGGGCTCGCAGGGGTCGGTTCGGAGCGGATCGTGTCGGGACGACGGCCCGAGGGCTCAGTTGGTGAGCCGCTTCAGGAGCGCGAAGTTGTCCTGCATCGAGAGGAGGCTGCCGAGCATCTCGGTGCGGGCGCAGGCTCCCGCGCCGACGAGGCCGAGCCAGCCCGCCGCAGGTCGGGCGCTGCAATCGGCGAAGCTGCCGTACAGGAACAGCGCCGCCGGAACCGCGAGGGCGGAGAGCTTGATCACCGAGGCGACGTGTCCGAAGAAACCCTTGCGCGGACGCCGACGCTCGTACCGATCCTCATCCCAGTCCGCATCGTCCGGCTCCCCGGCATAGCGGCCGACTTGATACGGCGCTCCGTCAATGTCCCGGTCCCGGCGATACATGGCGAGGGTGTGCTCGGTCTGATCCAGTCAGACGAACACTGTCACGCTTTCATGAACCTCAACCTAAGGGAAATGTTTAAGGTCGCCTGAACCGGCTGTCGCGGCGCCCTGGCCGGGCCGGTCGCCTCAGGCCGCGAGCGCCCGCCTCACCGTGGCGCGCAGATCCGCCAGGGAGAAGGGTTTGGTCAGGACGTCGGTGACGATCGCGTCGAGCCCGCGCGCCCGCTCGCGCTGATCGGCGAAGCCAGTCATCAGCAGGATGGTCAGGTCCGGGAAATCGCGCTTGGCCGCCAGCGCCAGCGCGATGCCGTCCATGAGCGGCATGCGGATGTCGGTCAGCATCAGATCGAAGCCGCCATCGGCCTCGTTGAGGCGATCGAGCCCGTCGCTGCCGTCATTGGCGGTGACGACCGCGTGACCGTCGATCTCGAGCCCCCGCTTGAGGAAGCCCCGAACGGTCTCTTCGTCATCCACCAGGAGGATGCGCGCCATGTGGTTCCGTAATCGTCCCCGAAAGCTGCGCGCGTCCCGTCGCGGTGAAGCGCACGCGCAAGGCTCGACAGACATAGACGGAATCGACGTCTGTCAAGACGTCGCACCCTGAAATGGCCGCCGTGCCCTGCGCAGAGGCGAAAATGCCGCGCTGCCGCGGAGGCCTCAGGCGTCGAACAGATCCGGGTCCCCGTCCCCGTAATCGACCACGCCGACGAAGGGCAATTGCCGGAAGGCATGCGCGGCGTCCATCCCGTAGCCGACGACGAATACGTCGGGGCAGGTGAAGCCAACGAAATCCGCGTCGATCGTCACGGCCCGCTTGCCGGGCTTCTCCAGCAGGACGGCGGTGAGCACGCGCCGGGCGCCGCGGGCCATGAGCAGGTCCTTGGCGAAGACGACGGTTCGGCCCGACTCCAGGATGTCGTCCACGAGCAGGACATCCCGCCCGCGCACCTCGCTCTGCACGTCGCGCAAGATCTCGACCTGCCCGCTGGAGACGGTCCCGGTGCGGTAGCTCGACAGGTGCACGAACTCGACCTGCGGCGCGAGCCCGACCCGGTGCAGCGACCGGAGGAGGTCGGCGGCGAACATGAAGCTGCCCTTGAGCACCGCGACGACGAGCAGGTTCTCGGGCCGCGCGGCCAGGATCTCCCCGGCGAGTTCATCGTTGCGCTTGGCGATGGCCGCCTCGTCGAAGAGGGTTCGCACGCGCCGTTCAGGGATGCTCATCTCTCGTGTCCCGGAGCCCGTTCGCGCGCGGCGGGGTCCGCCGCCGCGATCGGAGGTGCTCTTAGCGTTCCAGGCGCGCCGGGGAAACTCCGGATCCGAAACGAGGGCGCGGCGCTCCCCTGCACCGCCCCCGGAGCCCAGCTTGCGACGGGCGGGTCAGGCCTCGGCTGGCTGCCGGAACGGACGGAGCAGGCGGGTCAGCCGGCGCCTGCGCGGGGCGCGCGCGGTTTTGGGCCTCTCCTCCGTCGCCTCCGGCCCGGGCGCCATGTCCGTCCCGTCCGGATCCTCCGCCGACTCGGCATGCCGGACCTGCTCCAGGACGTCCGCCACAATGCGGGGTACGGGGCGCTCGTGCGCCTCCAGCAGCCGCGACGCGGTCCAGAGGCGGCTGGCATTGGCCAGAGGCAGCGTGCCCTGCGTCAGGCGCTCCATAAGCATCCGATCGGCCAGCGAGGCCGCCAGTGCGCTCACGATCTCGAGCTGATCCTGCTGTGTCGTGCGATCCATGCGGGTCTTCGAGCGAATGGAGACAGTCAATGGCTGCGGGACGGTTAGTTTGAGTCGAGAAATGTGGCGAATATATAACATTCGTCAAAGCGAATATCGTGGATTGGCCGACGAAGCCTGCTTCGCGCGGCTGGCCGAGCGACGACGCGCCGGCGTGAGATCCGTGACTCGCTGGGGATCCGGCGGTCCGCCGTCCTCGCGGTGTCGGCGCGCTCGGCTGCGCGGGGGCGGCCCGGGCCAAGCGGATCCACACATGCAAAAGGGGCCGGCGATCCGCCAACCCCTTGCGCAGTCGTTCTGAATAGATGGTACCACCGCCCCGGCTCGAACGGGGGACCCCCAGATCCACAAGTTCGAGGGTCCTCGGTTGTCAATATAAAAGCTGATTTAAAACAATGGTTTAGGCTTTGCCTCGGGCGTCTCGACCCGACCGGCGGCGTTTCGGAGGTGATCACAGGCGAATCGCCGATCAAGCACGCCGCGCTGCGGTGCTGCTCAAGCCGGCCGACCACGGGCGAAACTTGCGACGGTCGGAAGTTTGGTTGAGGGG
>NZ_JBFULS010000018.1:0-89011 GCF_054049775.1 Methylobacterium sp. P5_C11
GCGCGGGCGCGGGACCGCGCGACGGCGGCCGCGCTCCTCGCCTTCGTCGGCTACCGCGGCGCCCTCGACCGCCCGGCCGCCGAGCTGCCCCATGTCGACCGGCGGCTCGTGGAGATCGCCCGGGCGCTCGCCGGCGGCCCCGCGGTGCTGCTCCTCGACGAGCCCGCCGCCGGCCTGTCGCGGGCCGATACCGACCGGCTGGCCCGGCTGATCCGCCGGATCGCCGACAGCGGCGTCGCGGTGGTGCTGGTCGAGCACGACATGCCGCTGGTCATGGGCATCTCCAACCACATCCTCGTCATGGATGCCGGCCGCCCGATCGCGCGGGGCACGCCCGCGGAGATCCGGCGCGACCCGGCGGTGCTGCGCGCCTATCTCGGCGGCGCCGATACCCCAGCCCGGCCGCGGAGCGCGCCGTGGCAGGGGCCGGCGGACGCCGTCCTCTCCGTCCTCGAACTGACGGCCGGCTACGGCGCCGCGCCCGTCCTCGACGGCGTCCATCTCGACGTGCGGCCGGGCGAGACCGTCGCCCTGCTGGGCGCGAACGGCGCCGGCAAGTCCACGGCCATGCGGGCGCTCGCGGGGCTGCTGCGTCCGGTCGCGGGCACGATCGTCTTCGACGACCGGCGCGTCGAGGCGCTGCCCGCGCACCGGATCGCCCGCGGTGGCCTTGTCCTGGTGCCTGAGGGCCGGCAGGTCTTCCCGGAGCTCACCGTCGTCGAGAACATCCGCCTCGGCGCCTTCGGGCGCGGGACACCGATCGACCCGGCCGAGATCGAGCGCCTGCTCGACCGGTTCCCGCGGCTGCGCGACCGGGCCGGGAGCCGGGCGGGCCTGCTCTCCGGCGGCGAGCAGCAGATGCTGGCCATCGCCCGCGGATTGATGGCGCACCCGCGCATCCTGCTCCTCGACGAGCCGTCGCTCGGCCTCGCCCCGGCGATGATCAACGCCCTCTACGCCACCGTGGCCGAGTTGCGCGACGAGGGCGTGACTATCCTGATCGTCGACCAGATGGCGGCGCTGGCCCTCACGGTCGCCGACCGCGGCTATGTGCTGGAGCAGGGCCGGGTCGTCGCGCGCGGAACCGCGGCGGAACTGTCGGAGGACAAGGGCCTGGAAGCGGCCTATCTCGGTGCGGCGTAACGGGGACACGGTGTGGAGACGCGTTTGTGAGACGGTCGCTCCGGGTACAGCGCCCTGCCCGGACAAGCCTGGGGGATGCGGCTGGCGGTCCATCTCGGGCCGAACCTCGACAGCCTCGCGTTCGGCGAGGGCCTGGGCGTAGAGCTGGCGCCGGGCGGCCCGCAGCCGGTGCGCTGCCGACCGGCGCGGACCGTCGCGCCGACATCTGAGCGACCACGGGAGGGGCTATCGCCGATCGCGCTCCGGCGCAGTCGGCCCAAACCATTGACGGCAGCGCGATGCCTCTCGCCGGCGACCGCTCGCTCTCTGATCGGTCTCACGAGGGTGCTCCGCGGCCCGCCCGGTTGTGCGGCTGCCGCGACGGCATCCCAGACGTGGATTTTGCGTGTCGCAATTGCCATGCAGCCTCGGCCGCCTGCCGTGTCGGTAAGGCGGAGCAAGCGCCAGGCTCACCGTTTCTCCCGTCGATCGACCGGCGGGTAGAACTGCGGGCTCTCGCGGCGGTCGAACATGCCGTAGTCGCGGATCACCCGCACGGTCCGGATGCGCATGCATTCGGCCTCGGCCGGCGCGACAGGCTTGAACGCCGAGGCCACGTCGGGGTCGACCCATGACAACAACAGCATGACCTTGCCTGGATTGTAGATCGAGTCGAACACGTCTGACGCCACGAGGCCATCGGCTGCGGGCGCGAGCCCGAGTGCACCGACGAGACCGTCGGGCAGGGACTGGCCCGCACGCGGCACCGTCTCGCACAATTGGCACACCTTGGCGCCCCCGATCTCGGTGGCGTCGAACCGCTGCTCGCGCACGGCATGTCCGTGAGGCACGTGGGTATCGGCCGTCACCTCGCCGACCCGAAGGTGATAGTCGGAAAAGACCTCGACCCTGCCCTTCTCCTGGACGACGTGGTGGCCCGCATGGGTTCGCCAGCGGATCACCGACTTCTCGTCCCGCCACGTCGAGTGCGACAGCACCCAACCCGGCCGGGTCCGACTCGTGAAGCGCTCGTTGTCGATGAAGCCGTCGATGTTCTCCAACTCAGGCTTCAGCAGCTTCCCGTGCTCGAGGTACGCATCCGTGCAGCCCTCGCCGGGATGGACTTCGAAGATGACCGAGAACATGGCTTCTCCTGTTGGAGCGGGACTTTCTAGGCTGGCGTGCCCTGGCACAGAAAGGCGGCAGACGCCTGCCTGCGCACGCCACGCCGGGCTCCACGGTGCATCAGGTGCGTCCGGCGCACGATCGTGAGGTTGCTCGGGTCGAACGGCCCGCTGAGAGCATCACACAGTCAGCGTGCGTCGGCATCACTAGCCGGGCCGATCCAGGTGTCACGGAAGTCGCACACGGGCGCGCGGATGAGCGATGGGTCTTGTAGCATCTCGCCGCTCCAAGCGCGCAGGATCTCAACGAATGCCAGTGCACACCGTCAACCCTGCGGCCACGCCTGACGCGGATTCAGATGTGCTTTCGCCTCTCGATCAGGGTCTGAACCGTTTCGTACTTTGGGCGGCGCGAATATCGAGGATCGTCCGCTTGCCGGTCTTCTCGGTCGGCTCCTTCGGCGATGGTGCCGTTGCCGCACGCATGTCCGCCCTTCCAGGATACGACGTGGGTCGAGGCGGCTAAGCCCGGCCGTCGACTTCAGTTCGCGCTCGCGGTGTTCGCCTAGCGCAGGCGCTGCAGAACGCGATCGATGTCAGCCGTCGTCATCTCCCACTCGTTTTGGAAGTTGGCCACGACGCTGCGCATGAACTGCGGTTGGAGGCGTTCCGCCTCGGCCGTGTCACCGAGGTGGTCGACCAGCATCGCGTACGCGAGTTGCGAAGGCTCGGATCCCTCGTAGCTCCACTCGAAGCCGTTGCGCGAGTAGCGCTTGGAGTCCGTCCTGTCGGGAAGCGGCTTTCCATCGACCGTAACGACGATCCCGTCGATGGTACGGTCCCCCAGGTAGACCTTGTTCATGACCGTGCCTCCCTCATCTGGTGGCGCGGGGTGCGGCCATCGGAGCGGGAGCGCATCACCTCGGGGAAGATCCAGAGGCTGACGACCATGAAGGGGCCGAGGAACGCGACGGCCCATTGTGGGCCGGGTTGACCGAGGTAGCCCATGTAGAACCACCCGGCGAGCGCGGCCAAGGCGACGGCGACGGACAAGCCAAGCTTGATCGGAAACGGCATCGGATTCTTCCCGGATCGGTGGTCGTTCTTACACGGTGAGGACGGAACCGACCTGCAGCAGCAGGCCGAGTGCCCCGCCGAGCCCGGCCAGCATGATGGCGAGGCCGACCAAGCCGTCACGCCACCGCTGGGGCCAGACGTTGAACAGGCCCGGGGCGAACAGGATGGCCATTCCGCCCACGATGACCAGGCTCGTCCAGCGCAGGTTGGCGGCACCGTAGGCCAGACAACCGCAGACCAAGGCCAGCAGAAGCACGACGTTGGCTGCCAGCAGCAACAGGCCAAGCGGCCGCCCCTTCAGGTCAGGGCGGGTTTCCAGCGGAAACATGCCCGCGAGGACATAGAAACCGACGCTGGCGACGCCGGCAAAGAGGGCGAACCACGCGAGGGCGGCGACGTTCGGTTCGATCATGCTCATGGACAACCTCCCAAGTGTCGGGGCGGCGTCCCGTGGGCGCCGCTCGTCGCGTGTAGCGGAGGCTTACTCGGCCGCCTGCATGGCGCTGGACTTCGAAACACCGGGTGTGCGTGAAGTCCTGCGCATGTCCGTCCTCACGTGGCGGGTGTCGTAGCCGTTGAAGAGCGTCCCGAGCAGGCCACGGTTCAGGTCGGACGTGCCGAACAGCCAGTCCATGATCGGGAAGGTCAGGTTCATGTTGCGCTCCATCATGATCGATTGGTCGTGATGGGCCGTGTGATGCCGGCGGTTCGTGTTGATGAACGGCATGTTGCGGACAAACCAGTTATCCTCGACGTGGCAGCAGAAGTGCATGAACTCGTAGATCATGTAGATGCTGGTCGTCGTTGTGATGAACAGCCAGCCGACGTTCGGCGTGAACACGTTGCCGAACACGATGGCGCCCGGGATCGACATCAGCGTGAAGGTCGCCAGCGCGTAGGGTGGAAAGAACGTCACCCGGTAATCACGATGATCGGCGAAGCGCATCTCGTGGTCGGTGAAGAACTGATGGTGCTGGAGGGTGTGCCGATTGTAGACGGCGCGGCCGATCGGATTGCTCTGCGGTCGATGCATCACGTAACGATGCAGCCACCACTCGAAAAAATTGCAAAACAGGAACACGACCGGCACCGTGGCGAGTTCCGCCCAGGTCGGCCCCTTGATGTTCGAAGTATAGATGTACAGCGCCGTCAGGCCAATCGTGTAGATGATCGCGATGTGCAGGAAACCGTTGTACCAGCCCGCGACGCGCTGCCGATAGTTGGCTCGGTAGTGTCGTTGCCGCTCGCTCATCCTGGTGACTGCGAGTTCCATCGGGAGTCTCCCTTGTTCGATATCTCTTGAGGCGGCCGCCGCAGTCACTCAAACGAAGATGTTTACTGGAACGCTATCGCCGCTACGGCCTGCCGAGCGGTCTGGGCGGCCACTGCTCGGGACGCGACCACAGCTTGGCCGCGGGACGAGCGCGGGCCGCGGGTTGGCTGCCCGTGCATCCGCCGCATCCCCACAGACCTGTGCGCCGCCGCCTGTCATCCGCGTCGCGAGCCTTGGGGAACATGACGCTTTCCGTGATATGCAGCTAGCAGGATATCAGTGATATATCAATCGTCAATTGCAACGCGGCATTCCGGCGGCGCGGGGGTGCGGGCCGCTCGCATCCCCGCGGGTCCGCTCAGTGTGAGATCGCTTCGAGCGACTTGCCCTTGGTTTCGATGCCGAGGATGCCGACGCTGGCCGCTGCGATGACGAACGATCCGGCCCCCAGGGCGAACACCCCGCCGTGGCCGAGCGTCGGCAGGATGATTCCGATCACGTAGGGGCCGATGAGCGAGCCCACGCGGCCGACGGCCGAAGCGCAGCCGGCTCCCGTCGCGCGCGCGCGGGTGGGATAGAGCTCGGGGGTGTAGGCGTAGAGGACCGACCACATCCCGAACAGGAAGAACTGCATCATCAGCCCGAAGCCGATCAACCAGGCGAAGCTCGGGGAGTGGCCGTAGAGGTAGGCCGCGACGGCGCTGCCGAGTAGCATCAGCACGGCGGTCGGCTTGCGGCCCCAGCGCTCGACGAGGATGGCCGAGGTGATAAAGCCCGGCACACCGGCGAGCGAGATTAGGATCGTGTAGGTCACGGATTTGGCGACGCTGTAGCCCGCATCCTGCAGCAGGACTCCGAGCCACGTGGTGAGCCCGTAGAAGCCCAGTAGCGCGAAGAACCACGTCAGCCAGATCATGACCGTGCGGCTCGCGTAGCCCGGGCTCCAGAGCTCGAGGAAGGAGAAGCGACGCTCGCCCTGCGCCAGTTCAGGCCGGACCTCCGGCTCGGACAGTGAGCGGCCGTCAAGACGCGCGGCCACCTTCGTCTCGATGGTCGTCATCACGCGATCGGCCTCAGCGTACCGGCCGCGGTCCGCAAGCCAGCGAGGAGACTCCGGCACCAGGAAGCGGATCACGAACAGGAACAGGGCCGGCAGCGCCTGGGCCAGGAACACCGCTCGCCAGTCGAAGTAGCTCAACAGGACGTAGCTGAGGCACCCCGCCGCAATGAAGCCCAGGGGCCAGAAGCCTTCCATGATGGCGAGGTATCGGCCACGCTTGGCCGTTGGCAGGAACTCGGAGACGATGGCCAGGGCCACGGGGAACTCCATACCCATGCCGAACCCGAGGAGCAGGCGGGCGTAGCCGAGCATGGTCGCATCCGACGCGTAGGCGCACCACGCGCTGCCGAGCCCCCAGAATACCATGCTGATTTGGAAGACGAGCTTCCGGCCGAAACGGTCGGCGAGCATACCGGAAATCGCCGCGCCGGCGAACATGCCGATGAAGCTCATGCTCGACAGAAGGCCGACCTGGGCCGTCGAGAGGCCGAACTCAGTCTTGATCGAGCCGAGCAAGAAGGTGAGCGAGCCGAGGTCGATCGAGTCGAAGAACCAAGCCGTCGCGATGATGAGGAAAATATTGCGCTGGAACCGGGTCATCGGCAGGCGTTCCAGCCGTGCCGCGATCACCGCGCTCGACCCAGCTGCAGCGCGGGCGGGGGTTTCCGCTGTAGCCTGTTCCGGCAGCAGGCCGCCCGTGGGTATCGCGATTTGCCCTGCCATTCCTTGCCTCCCAGCGTTTTAGTATGCGCATAGTGTTATTGCAGGATACTGCTAATCTGCGCAAGATATATCAGCGATATGCCCCTTGCGTAGGGAAGCGCACGGCACCATGCAGGACGGCGGGCAGCGGCGAGCGGGCTGGGAAGGGTAAAGGGGCGTCGTCGATGAATTTCGTGACCGGGAAGACGACGTCGGTCCGCGCCGCGCAGCGTGGCGAGAAGCGGGCCAGGAAAGCCGTGAAGGGGGCGATCAACGGGGCCGACGGGGCTGCCGGAGGCAATGACCTGCCCGACCTGACGCTCACCGACAGAGCCTACCAGCAGTTGGAGGAGATGATCACGACGCTTGTGCTCCCGCCCGGCATGGTGCTGGGCGAGCAGAACCTGGTTCAACGTCTCGGGATCGGTCGCACCCCCATTCGCGAGGCTTTGCAGCGTCTCGCCCGCGATGGCCTCGTCGTGGTCATGCCGCGCCGCGGCATCCTCGTCTCCGAAATCAACGTGCGCACGCAGCTGCGCCTGCTGGAGACTCGACGTGTGCTGGAGCGCTTGATCGCCCGCCTCGCCGCGGAGCGTTCCACGAAGGAGGAGCGGGACGTTTTCGCCGGTCTTGCGCAGGATATGCGCGAGGCATCCTCGGCGTTGGACGACTTGGCGTTCATGCGCCTGGACCGTCAGTTCAATGACCTGATCGCAACGGCATCGCGCAATGAGTTCGCAGTGCGCTCATTGGAGAGCATGGCGGGCCTGTCACGGCGTTTCTGGTACCAGCACTACAAGCAGGCGGCCGATCTGCCGCTGACCGCCAATCTCCACGCCGATGTCTGCGAAGCGGTCGCTCGACGCGACGTCGATGCCGCCGGTGCCGCCTCGGACAAGCTCGTCGACTACATCGAGAGCTTCGCTCGCAAGACCCTGGATCATTGAACCGCGTAGGTTCAGAAGAGCTGACCACACGATGATACCGAGCGTTGGTTTACGTTGATACGTCTGAAGTGTCGGACGGCGGCTCGGCTATTGGCGCAACCTTTTTGAGCGTCCTGCGCCACAGATGTGAGGAGCGTCGATTGTGAGCTCGACGATGTCGCAGCCGCGCAGCTTGCTATCGATGGCGAGGTCGAACATGGCGCGGTCGCGCACGCGCCGTTCGCGGTCGAGCCGGAACCGGATAGCCCAGACTTGCCGAGGTTTCAGCGCGCGCATGGCGCCGAGCTTGCGGCCAGCGCTCCAGGCCTGCGACCCTTCGCGGCCGGATCGTATGCGGATCGTCCCATCGTCTGTCTCCTCGCCGGCCGATGCCGCTGCAGCGAGGGCAGCATAAGCTGACGGACCGCTTGCGACCCGTACCAGCCGCCCAGACCAACCCCTTCGCCTCTCCGAAGCCGCCGTTCGTTCTGTGCCATGCAACTTCGGCATGGGGTAAGCGGCTGCCGTCGACCGATCGTTTAGCAGCCGTCCCGGCAGCGATCGAACCGTACTTCCGGTGCGATGCGTTTCATTCTCGTGGCCACACTAGGCGGCCGCTCGAAGGTCTGGCGATACTGTCGCATCAAACGATCGCACGCAGTTGCGCCCACCCGACTTGGCCGCATAGAGAGCGCGGTCTGCTCGTTCAATCGTGTGGTCGACGTCAACGTCCGTGAACTCCGCCTCGGCCATGCCGATGCTGATTGTCGCTCTGAGGCACGGCCCCTCGGGCTCGAACACGGTGGTTGCCACCGTCTGACGGATCCGGTCTGCGAAGACGGCCGCGCCTTTCAGATCAGTCTCACGGAGCAGGACCACGAACTCCTCGCCACCGAAGCGCGCAACCTTGTCGGTCGTCCGGATCGCGTCGCTGATGATGCGTCCGACTTGGCGGATGACCTCGTCGCCTGCGGCGTGGCCGTAAAGGTCGTTGACGCGTTTGAAGTGATCGATGTCGATCATCAGGATGCAAATCGATCGCTTGTAGCGCCTAAAGTAGCTCATCGCGTCGTTGGCCAAGGGCAGGAATGCGCGCCGGTTGAGCAGGCCGGTCAGCGCATCGGTGTCGGCCAGAACCTGCATCGCATGCAGATCGGCTCCAAGACGTCTGACCCGGTCCTCGGCGGCTTCAACTGCGTGCGTTGCCTCGGCCTCACTGAGGCGTGCATCCGCCTCAGCCGTGCCGATGCGCCTCAGCAGTGACCTGATTGAAGTAGACAGGCGCAGGACCTCGGGAGAGCCGTGCACATGGCGCGTCATCCTCGCATTCGGCTCGCGGCCGATGCGGCCGACGGCTTCGGTGAGCTGCGCCAAGGGCCGGGTCAGCCGCGCCGCGACCCACCAGATCGCGACGACGCCGAGTACAGCCGTGGCGAGCCCGAGCAGGAGGATCAGTCTGGTAAGACGGTTTGCCCCGGCCAGGGCGGTGTCGACCGGCTGCAGCGCGACGACAATCCAGCCCAGGCCCCGATAGTTGCCACGCCCGCGAGTTGCGGCGGCCGCGGCGAGCTGATCGCCTCCAGTGCTGTGAACGATGAAGTGCCCGGACGCGAGATCTGCGGCCGTGTACGGCGTCGCTCCAGCGTCGGATCCGAGCAGAACCCTGCCGGAGCGATCGAGGACGACGACGTCCTCCCTCAACTCCGGCCTACGTGACGACAAGACCTCACGCCGAACGACGTCAGCCCATCGCCAGCTGAGATGAGTACCGAGAACACCGACGATCTGGCCCGAGACATCGCCGACCGGGACGGCCACATCCACGAACCGGAACGGCGTTCCGTCGCTGTTGGGAGGAAGCTTGGATGCCAGCAAAGTCGCCGCGTGCACATCCTCGACCGCGGCCTGCCGGAAGCCGTCGGCAAACCAGGGGCGCTCGCTGACGCTCGCCCCTTCGAGAATGCCGCCTGTGGCGGCACGGACTTGGCCGCCGCGATCGGCAAACCCGATCCAGGCGTAATCCGGCAGCGTCCTCTGCATCGTCTCCAGCACTTTGCGCAGGGCGCCGGTGTTCTCCAGCCAGTGGGGCTGCAGCGGCTCAAGCGCTCCGACGTTGCGGATTTCGCGCAGGCGCTCGGCCATATCCTGATCGAGCCGATCGGCCATCGACCGGGCAACCTGCAGGAGGGCGTTCTGCGCCATATCGGTGGCCTGCCCGCGCGCCAGCAACGCGGACCCGAGCGTGGTCACGCAGACAATTGCAAGGCCGATGGTGCCGGCGAGCAGGCTGATCTGACGCCGTAAAGAAATGCGGTCCGCGAGCCGCTTGAACATCTTGAACGATCCTCGACCAGCGAGGATTATGCGGCCCAATCCGTGACAGCGAATGAAATTTATTCGTAAACAATGCGCTGCTTGTGCGGTCCGGCGGCAACCGCGCACCCACCCGTGACGGCGGAAGATTGTGTCTCACCAAGACACATAAAGGCGGATGTTCCGCGCTTCTGCAGAGGGACGGAAGCGGGCGCAGCGGCGACGTCCGCTTCAATGCATCCGCCGCCCGTAAGCGGTCGGGCAGAAATCCACCCAGCCCCGCCGTTCAAGGGCGCCCGCTGACGGGACCGGTCGTGGCCGTCAGCGGAACGGCCGCCGCGCTTGCGGACACAGGCTCCGCTCCGGCCGAACTTTGCCGCTCACCACGTCTTGTGGGGCGCCGAGAAGCCGTTGCGCGGCCCTATGCCGGCTCGCCTCGGGCGGAGGGGGCTGGAGGAAGAGGCCTCGTTTTCAGCCGTCCTGCTTGTCGTGGCTCGCCTGCGGCCTGATGTACACAGGCTCGGACGGGTCGGCGAGAGGAGTCCGCGATGGCTGACGTCCGGCGCGTTGGACTCGTGCTGTGTCCGGACTTCGATTTCATGGGCTTGGCCGTGACCTCGCCCTTTGCCGTCGCCAACCGGTACGTCGCTGACACGACCTACGACATCCGAGTGCTGTCGGAGGCGGGCGGCCTCCTCCGCTCGGGGTGCGGCCCCGTCGTCGGCACCGAGCGGCTGAGCGATCCGTCCGCCTTCGACACGATTATCGTCGCCGCGGGGATCAGCCTTCCCGAGCCGAGCCCGGATCTTGTCGCCTACCTGCAAGAGGCGGCCCGTTCGACGCGCCGCTTGGCGGGTCTGTGCCTCGGTGCCTTCGCCCTGGCCGATGCGGGCCTGTTGAGCGGGCACCGTGCGACGACCCACTGGCGCTACGCGCCCCAATTCCGCGCGCGCTATCCCGACTGCCACCTCGACATCGACAAGATCTACGTCGCGGACGGCAACATCTGGACGTCCGCTGGCATGTCGGCGGGGATCGATCTCGCGGTCGGCATGGTCGAGCGCGACCATGGCCGGCAAGTGGCCCGTACCGTAGCGCGGGGCCTCGTCATGGAGCGCCGCCGGGCCGGGGGCCAAGCCCAGCACTCGGCCCTGCTCGACTTCG
This sequence comes from Methylobacterium sp. P5_C11, assembly GCF_054049775.1. Taxonomy (NCBI): domain Bacteria; kingdom Pseudomonadati; phylum Pseudomonadota; class Alphaproteobacteria; order Hyphomicrobiales; family Methylobacteriaceae; genus Methylobacterium; species Methylobacterium sp. P5_C11. The sequence continues at coordinate 10,762 of NZ_JBFULS010000018.1, forward strand.
ACGCGCCGAGCGACCGGATCCAGAGCGTCCTCGCCTATGCGCGGCAGAACCTGCGGCGTCCACTGACCACAGACGATCTCGCAGCGGTCGCCTGCCTGAGCCCGCGCCAGTTCACGCGGGCTTTCCGGGCCGAGACCGGCGTCTCGCCGGCCAAGGCGGTCGAGGTGATGCGCGTCGAGGCTGCCAAGCACATGCTGGAGCAGAGCCGCCTGCCCATCGAGGAGATCGCCGAAGCCACCGGCTTCGGCAACCGCGAGCGGATGCGCCGGGCTTTTGTCCGCGTCCAGGGGGAAGTCCCGCGGGCGATCCGCAGGGCGGCGGGACCGCTCGCCGTCGTCTGACGCATCGGCATGGCCGAAAACGTGGCAATTATGACGTGGTGGGTGCCGAGACCTCAGCTTAAGCATGGCCGGGGGGCTACTTCCTGTCGGGGATTCGCGGCCATGGTGAGCCTGACGATCAACGGTCGCCAATATGCAGTCGATGCCGAGCCCGATACGCCGCTGCTGTTCATCCTGCGCGACACGCTCGGCCTGACCGGCACGAAATACGGCTGCGGCATCGCCCAGTGCGGAGCCTGCACCGTCCACTTGGACGGGCAGGCGACGCGGTCGTGCCAAGTGCCGCTGGAGAGTGTCGGCAACCAAGCCGTCACCACCATCGAGGCGATCGAGCAGGACACGGTCGGCCGGAAGGTCGTCGACGCCTGGGTCGCGCTGCAGGTGCCGCAATGCGGCTATTGTCAGTCCGGTCAGGTCATGGCCGCCACCGCCTTGCTCAAGCAGACGCCGCACCCGACGGACAGCGACATCGCCGACGCGATGACGAACCTCTGCCGGTGCGGAACCTACAACGCCATCGCCGCCGCCGTGCGGCAGGCCGCCGCCTGAGGCGCCCGCCATGCAGCCGCTCCCCCGCCCCGCAGCCCCGTCCCGTCGCCGCGTCCTCGCGGGTGCCGGCAGTGCCCTCGTCCTCAGCGCCCTCCTGCCGGTGCGCCTCGCTCGCGCCGAGGCGCAGGGTCCCGCGGAGGGCGCAGGTGCCCTTGCGCCGAAGCCGGGGACGCGGGTGGCCGCCTTCCTGGAGATCCACCCCGACGGCACCATCAGGCTTCTCAGCCCCTTCGTGGAGGGCGGCCAGGGCGTCGCCACCGGCCTGGCGCAGATCGTCGGCGAGGAATTCGACGTACCGCCATCCCGCTTCGTCGTGGAATGCGCGCCGCCCGGCCCGGACTACGCCGTCGTCAACGGTATCCGCATGACCGGCGGCAGCTTCTCGACCCGGTCGAGCTACGAAACCATGCGCCGCCTCGGCGCGACCGCCCGCGACCTGATGATCCGCGCGGCGGCAGCCAAACTCAAGGTACAGGACGGTGAACTCACCACCCGCGACGGGGTCGTGCTGCACGCGGCCACCAACCGGGCGCTCTCCTACGGCGACCTCGCCGCCGAAGCCCTGAAGCTGAAGCCGAACGAATCCGTCCCGCTGCGCGACCCGGCGACATTCCGCTACATCCGCCAGCCCATTCCCCGCCTCGACGTGCGGGACAAATCCACGGGCCGGGCGATCTACGCCATCGACCAGACGGTCGAGGGCATGCTCTACGCCGCCGTACAGCACGCGCCACGCCTGGGCACGGAGCCGAAGGGCCTGGCAAACGAGGCCGAGGTCAAGGCCATGCCGGGCGTGCACTCGGTGCACCGACTGCCCGGCGCCGTGGCGGTCGCCGCCGATAGCTGGTGGCGGGCGCGTAGGGCGGTCGAGGCCCTGAAGGTCGAATGGACGGCCGCCGAGGCCAGCGGCATCGGCACCGTCGCGGCTGACTTCTCGTCCGAGGGCATGCTCGCCGCCCTCAAGGCCTCCGCCGATCCGGGCCATGTCGCGGAGGAGCAGGGCGACGTCGCCGCCGCCTTCGCCAGGGCCGCCAAGGTGGTGGAGGCCGATTACGAGGCCCCCTACCTTGCCCACGCGCAGCTCGAGCCGCCCTCGGCCATCGCCCACTTCGACGGCGACGGGACCCTCGACGTCTGGCTTCCGAACCAGATGCCGGAGGTGTTCCAGGCCGTCTCGGCGAAGGTTGCCGGGCTTCAGCCGGCCCAGGTCCGCATCCATTCGCCCATGCTCGGCGGCTTCTTCGGCCGCCACTTCACCTATGAGGCCGGCAATCCGTTCCCGCAGGCGATCCTGCTCGCCAAGGCTACGGGGCGGCCCGTGAAGGTGCTGTGGTCGCGCGAGGAGGAATTCGCCCGCGATGCCGTGCGTCCCTTGAGCTTCAGCCGCTTCCGCGCGGCCCTCGACGCGGCGGGGCAGCCGGCGGCGATCGAGGTCCGCACCGTCGGTGAAGGTCCGATCGGCCGCTACTTCAGCATGATGATGCAGACCCCCGTCGACCCTTCCGCGGTCGAGGGCATCGTGGAGAAGCCCTACGCGGTGCCCAACCGGCGTATGACCTTCACGAAGGTCGCCCACCCCGTGAACATCGCGTTCTGGCGCTCGGTCGGGCACTCGATGAACGACGCGTTCTACGAGAGCTTCCTGGACGAGGTCGCCCAGGCTGGCGGCCAGGATCCGTTTGCGCTCCGCAGGGCGCTTCTCCAGGGCAGCGCCCGGCACCGGACTCTTCTGTCGACGGTGGCAGAGATGTCCGGCGGCTGGCAGCGCGGGCCATATCCCGCCGAGGGTGGGATGCGCGCCCGCGGCATCGCCATGGCCTCGCCCTTCGGGTCGGAGACGGCGACGATCGCGGAAGTCTCGGTGGAGGGCGGCGAGGCCCGCGTCCACAACCTCTGGATCGCGTTCGACCCCGGCAGCATCGTCAACCCGGCCATCGTGAAGGCACAGGTCGAGTCGGCGGCGGCGCTGGGCCTGTCCTCGGTCCTGTTCGAGCAGATCGTCTACCGCGACGGCGTGCGGCAATCGCAGAACTACGACACCTATCCGGTCCTGCGCCGCGCGCACATGCCGAAGGTCCATGTGCGCATTGTCGAGAGCGGCGCGCCGATGGGAGGGGTCGGCGAGCCGGGCCTGCCGGGTGTGCCGCCCGCCGTCCTCAACGCCATCGCGGCGCTCACCGGCCAGCGGATCCGTGCGCTTCCGATCGCCAACACCAAGCTTTCCTCCGCCTGACGCGGGATCCGCGATGACACAGCTCACAGGCACGGCGCTCGTAACGGGCGCCTCCTCGAGGATCGGTGCGGCTTAGGCCGCGCACAAGGCCGTCGTCCTCGCCCTGACGCAGGGGCTCGCAGCCGAGGTCGGCGGCAAGGGTGTTCGCCTCCAGGCGGTGCTGCCCGGCGTCACCCGCACCGATTTCTTTGATTGGGCGTGCGCGGATATCGGCCAGATCCCTGCGGAGATGATCATGGAAGCCCGCGACCTCATGGCAGCGTCGCTCGCCGGCCTCGATGCGCGCAAGACCGTCACGATCCCCGCGCTGCCGGACATCGCCGACTGGCAGGCCTTTGAGGCCGCCCGCCTCCGACTGGGTCCCAGCCTATCCCACCGAGTGCCGGCTGCCCGCTACACTATCGGCGGATACGACAGGCGTTCGGTGCCTGCCTGAGTGGGAGTCGGTCGATGCCGCAGATCGTCGAGAACGCGGACGGCGCACCCGCCTCCGAGGCCGCACTGACCGCCCATCGCGCTCCGGAGCAAGCAAAGCTTCCGGGAGGCTGGCGGCAGATCGAGGGGTTGCCCGTCGGCGTGTTCGCGGCGGTGATGGGGCTGACCGGCCTCAGCGTCGCCTGGAGGTTGGCGCATGCCCGGTACGGGTTCCCTTTCTGGGTCGCGGAGGCCATCGGGCTCGTCGCCTGCGCGGCCTTCGTCGCCATCGCGGCGGGTTACGCCGTCAAGGCCGTCATCGCCGCCCAGGCGGTGCGGGCCGAGTTCCGCCATCCCATCGCCGGCAACCTGTTCGGCACGCCATTGATCAGCCTGCTTCTCTTGCCGTTCCCGCTGGCGCCCCTGAGCCTCACCCTGGCGCGCATATCCTGGATTGTCGGTGCCTTCGGCATGACCCTGTTCGCGTGGCTGATCGTGACCCGTTGGCTGAGCGACCGGCAGCAGGTCGCGCATGCGACGCCGGCCTGGATCGTGCCTGTGGTCGGCCTCCTCGACGTGCCGCTCGCCCTTCCCGTACTCGGCCTGCCGCCGATGCAGGGCGTGATGGTCTTCGGGCTGGCCGTGGGGCTGTTCTTCGCCGTACCCTTGTTCACGCTGATCCTGTCCCGCCTCCTGTTCGAGCCGCCCCTGCCCGCTGCACTCCAGCCGTCGCTCCTCATCCTCGTCGCGCCCTTCGCGGTAGGATTCTCGGCCTATGTGGCGACGACGGGCACGGTCGATCTGTTCGCAGAGGCGCTCTTCGCAGTCACACTGTTCCTGCTCGCCGTGCTGCTGCCGAAGCTCGCCCGGTTCGGTCGGAGCTGCCCGTTCCGCGTGTCGTGGTGGGGCGTGAGCTTCCCCCTCGCCGCAGCGGCGGTCGCGGCTCTTCGGGTTGCGACGGCGGAGACGGGACGTGCGACCGACATTCTCGCCCTCTGCCTGCTCACGCTCGCGACGCTGGTCATCGCCTGGCTGTTCGGTCGGACCCTGATCGGCCTCGCTCGCGGAGAGCTTCGCACACTGGGGCAGTGACATCCGGGGGCCGGGCAGTGGCTTGTTCGCGACGCTGAGTTCCAACGTGCGCATCAGAGAAGCTGCGAGAGCGAGATGCGTGGCCGCGAAGGGCGCGAAGCGGAACGGCGGCTTTAGCAATCCAAGATCCGAGGACTTATTCCCGCCGGACGCACGCTCGCCTGTTTACGACCGCCCCTTCCCGGCTCGCATGAGCAGAGAACAGACCGCCAAGTCGCGGAGACATTTCGATAAACTCATCCCACAGACGCTCAGCCGTCGATGTCCCGGGACGGTACCCTGTATTTACCGCTCGGACAGGGACGTTACGCGCCGAGACCGGTTCGCATCCGACTGCCAGCACCACCAAATTCTTCACGGCAGCGCTTTAGGCTGCCACAGCGAGAAGGTAGCGGGCATCTGGCCGGACATGCCGACGGCGCTGGGTCACGGCCTTGGGTCTTTCGAAACGATGCGGTCGGACCGGCCGCGAGCCAGCGCCTCCGGACGGGACATGCGACGTTCGCGGCGCCCTGATCGGTTTGGGCTGGATAAGCGGTGGCGTGCGCGGCTTCGGCCTCTGGCGCCATGTGGTCGGGCCGGGATCGGCAGGTGGCGGCCTGCGCCAACTCCGACCCACCTGCGGACGGCCTGCACGCCCGGCCCAGACCCGATCGACCCTCGGATCACGCCTGGCCAGGACATCGGGGCCTGGAGATCGGGGCTCTCGGGCGTCGGACACGGATCCCGGGCGAGGGATCGCGGAGTCCGAACCGGGGCAAGCCCGATCCCGAGAGCCCCGTGAGCGAGCCGTCAGGTCGACACGGGCGGCTTGCTGGTCTTGAAGTTCTTGGTTTTGGGCTCCGGCTTGCGGAATTCGGGCTTGTCGGCGAGCAGGCGCTTCACACGTTCGTTGAATTCCTCAGGCGTGACCGCCTGCGCTTTGCCGGTCGTGAATTCGCGTGCCATCATGGCCTCCGCTTCGTAGCCCAGGGCACGGGATTGCGCGGAGGGATGCGCTGCCTATGCGCCTTCTGACGCCGAAGCGCCACCGCCCCGGCACGACGCGTGCGGCCCACCGGCATGTCCCTGCCCCGCATCAGGCCGCCGGTCGCCGAACCAGCCGCCAGGCCGCGATGGCCGTGCGGCGATCCTCGAAGGTCGCACGCAGGCGCGTGCCCGGCGCGCCCTGGCGCTCCGCCCCGTAGCCATGGTGCAGCACTGCATCCGGTCCGAAGGCCCGCTGCATCTCGGCACGCCACAGCCGGTCCGTGACGGCGAGCACGCTCTCGGTTTCGGCCAAGCGTTCGATGTCCATCCGGGACCGTCCTCAGCCTGCCGTTCGTTGCCCCAACGCGCGGCGCGCGGCAGAGGTCCCCTTCCGATCCCCAGCGCCGGATCGCCGACCGGGATCCGCCGTGACGTCCTGCGATCGCAGGCGCGTCCGCAGACGCGTAGGGGCGTCGCGCCGCGTCAGAGCGCCCGCGCGAGACCCGCCTCCAGATCGAGGGCGCTGGCCGTCTGTTGGGAGAGTCGCACCCCCGTCGGCTCGACCTCCGCATCCGCCTTCACGGCCCGACGCACGATGGCGAGCGCATCGGCCTCGGAAGTCGTGATCGCGGCGTAGAACATCACCAAGCGGCCGGATGGCTCGGCATCGTCGGGGCGCGAGACCTTGAGGATGTAAGCCGTCTGATTGGGCTCGATCAGCGCCGCGGCGGGGGAGTGGGAATCGGCCTTCGACATGGCTGGGTCCTACACGCTCAAGCGCTTCGTGTTCGCGGCGACGTGCTCGCGGTAGCGCGCGATGACGGTCTCGGGTGAGCCGCCCCTCATGAGCGTCGCCATGGCTTCGGCCGCCGCGTCGACCTTCTCGACCACCATCGACTGCGCCTCGGCCAATCCTTCGCTGCCGCCGCCGGCGAGACGGACCAAGCGCAGGGCGATGACGCTCTGCGACTCGATCGCGAGCATCAGAGAGGACAGAAAGAGATTGTACACGGCAGACTCCGCGCCGCTGCAGTTACGGCAAAGCTCAAACGCGGCTGAACCGCGGAATGATCCGAGATGCGAACGCAGGGCAGCTGCGCCTGCCCGGTCCGGCTTCAGTGAAACGGGCGTCCGATCCCGACGTTGGTCGATGCGTATGCCACGAGACCTACGCCAAGCCGTCGCCGGCCGCTTCGGTCCACTGCGGACGTCCGTGGACCGGTCGTTTCCTATCCGTGAGATTCCGGTCGCGCCGGAGCGCCGCGCTCAGCCGACGGGTCGCCAATCCCGGAGCGAGAGGGTCCACGCCTGGGCATCGTGGTATTCGACCGACAGACAGCCGTGGCGGACGATCCGGGCCAGCATGACCCTGTCGCCGAGAGCCGTGATCTGGATGACCGTCGGGCCGTAGCCGGCATCTCCGACGAGGCATGTCCCGACGGTCCAGCCGTGCTCGCGGCAGATCTCCGCGGCGTACCGGTTATCGTGCCGCGTGCTCGCCATGACCGGACGGTCTCTCCTGCGGTGGGCTCGCGCGCCTGTCGCGCCGCGATCCCGACGCGGTGCCGGGACCGGCCTGAAGCGATCAGGAGGCCGGCGTGAGTTCGCCTTCCCGTGCAGCCCGTTCGCCCACCTCGGACCGGATCCGATAGGTCGGCTCGCCCGAGCGGTCGTCCGGCAGGAGCCGGATCACCTCGAACAGGCCGTCGACAATGCTTTTGTTGCCGGCGTAGCTGATCCCCAACTGCCGGACATGCTGACCGACCTTGAACTTGTGAGACATGTATCGTCCTCCGGAAGAGTGCTGTGGGGGCGGGGGCCGGCCTACCGGCGGGCTCGGGCCTTGCGGGCCGCAAAGCGGGCGTCGCGCGCCGCCTTCTGTTCGGCGGCCTGGGCCGCCTGCCGCTCGGTCGCCTCGGCCGCCAGGCGGACCTGCTCAGCCGCTTCGCGCTCGCTGGCAGCGAGGATGTCGGCCTCGCGCTGGGCCGCCTCCGCCTGCCGCGCGGTCTCGCGCTCGGAGTTCCGCACGTCGCGTGCCTGAACCACCGCGTGCCGGGCAGCCTGTCGAGCGAGGACGACCGGATCGTCGGCTGCGGGGCGAGCCCGGAATCGCGCGAGGGTGTCCTGTCGTGCCTTGGCATTCGCCTCGAGACGATCAACGAGCTGGCTGGTTCTGAATTGGCCCACGAACACTCCTCATGCGCGCTGGAGTCCGACTCCGGCGGCGGGAAATAAATGAAGCCGTTCCCGGGGGAACGGCTTCGCAAGACGGTCTCGGAAGAGGCGTGAGGCTCAGACGGCCTGGAGGCTGCCGGCCGACTGCTTGCCGCTGCGGCGGTCGGTTTCCATCTCGTAGGAAACCTTCTGGCCTTCGGTCAGGCCCTGCATGCCGGCGCGCTCGACGGCGGAGATGTGCACGAAGACGTCCTTGCCGCCGTCATCCGGCTGAATGAAGCCGAAGCCCTTGGTGTCGTTGAACCACTTAACGGTGCCGATGCTCATAGGTATTCCATATCATTATAGGCAAACAAAGAGGTCGAGCGCATGCATTACACGCGCCCGGTCGCTGGTCGTCGAAAATGGGAGAGATGCAGAGCGCTCGCCCTGTTCAGGCGATGCGGCCGAATATCTGGCCAAAAGTCGATCCAACACACATAGACCATCCGCGAGATAATAACAACCACACGGCACGGATGCGGACATCTCGGTCCGGCGCGGCGAAGAAATAGGCTTTGCAGCGCGGCGGCGCATTGGCGTGCGTCGGACGCGCCGCGAAGTCCCGATCGGCCGCCTCCTATCCTGCGAAGGGGGATCGGAGCGCCGGCAGCCCGAGGGGGGCCGGAGACGCGGAATGGCGCGCGGGCGCAACGATTGCGGCGGACCGCGAGTTCGCTCGCGGACGAGGACCGGCGGAGATCCGGCAGCGGAGGTCAGGTGGCATCTTGGATTGAACAGGCTGTCTGGTGGCAGATCTTCCCCCTCGGCTTCGTCGGCGCCGCGCCCGAGGCCGACCCGGGCGTGCCGGTCGCGCACCGTCTCTCCCATCTGCTGGGCTGGCTGGACTACGCGGCCGACCTCGGCGCGTCCGGGCTGGCGCTCGGGCCGATCTTCGCGGCCTCCACGCATGGCTACGACACCATCGACCACTTCCGGATCGACCCGCGCTTGGGCGACGAGGCCGACTTCGATGCGCTGATCGAGGCCGCCCACGCCCGCGGTCTGCACATCCTGCTCGACGGGGTGTTCAACCATGTCGGGCGCGCCCATCCCGCCTTTCAGGACGTCCTGCAACACGGCCCCGAATCCGGACAGGCCGGCTGGTTCCGGCTGTCGTGGCCGCGGGGCTCCGGCCCGGGCCTCGAGCCGGACTACGCCTGCTTCGAGGGCCATCGGCAGCTCGTCACGCTTAATCATGAGAACCCGCAGGTCGCCGATCACGTCGCCGCCGTCATGGTCCATTGGATCGCCCGCGGCGCCGACGGGTGGCGGCTCGACGCAGCCTACGCGGTTCCGCCGCACTTCTGGGCGCGCGTGCTGCGCCGGCTCCGCCTCGCGCATCCCGAGGCCTACATCGTCGGCGAGGTGATCCACGGCGACTACGCCCGCTTCGTGCAGGACACCGGCCTGGACGCGGTGACCCAGTACGAACTCTGGAAGGCGATCTGGAGCGCCCTCAACGACCGCAACCTGTTCGAACTGGCCCATGCCCTGGACCGACACAATGCCTGCCTCGACACGTTCGTGCCGCTGACCTTCGTGGGCAATCACGACGTGACGCGCATCGCGAGCCGGCTCACCGACGAGCGGCACCTGCCGCACGCCCTCGCGATCCTCCTGACCTGCGGGGGGACCCCCTCGGTCTACGCCGGCGACGAGCAGGCCTTCCGGGGCGTGAAGGAGGAGCGCGTCGGCGGCGACGACGCCATCCGGCCGGCCTTCCCGGCGACCCCGGCGGATCTCGCACCGTATGGCTGGCCGATCTACCGGCTGCACCAGCAGCTCATCGCGCTCCGGCGGCGGTATGCCGGGCTTCACCGGGCGCGGAGCCGGACCCTGCACCTCGCGAACGAACAACTGGTGCTCGCGATGGGCGACGGGGCGGCGCAGGTGATACTGGCCCTGAACCTCGCCGACACGGCCGCGCTGCTGCCCGTGCCGGATGCGGGGGCGATCGAGGCGGGTGACGGTGATCTGGCGCAAGCCGGCGGCCGCGATGCCCGCGTGCGCCTTCCGGCCCATGGCTGGGCCGTCCTGACTGCCTGATCGCCCTGCCGGCTCTTACGGTTCGGCGACGCGTCCCGAAGGAAGGGAAAGGCGCGCCGTCCGGTACGGTTTGCATGAGGCCCGGCCGTCGCCTGCGCTGCCGGGACCGGGCGATCCAGAGGCCGTTGATGCCCGGAGAAGGCGGCCCTCCCTGATTCAGAGTCCGACACTCGCCGCGCCGGCCGCAGCGGCCTGCTCCACGGAGGCGCCCCCGCGCAGGGCCATGGCGATGGCCGTCGACATGGTGTCGATGGCGAGGGCACGATCCTGCCCGTAATCGTAAGAGCTGTTGTTGCCGGAACTCAGCCTCGCATAGTAGCTGTCCGGAAATCTTTTATCGATCCGCAGCTTCAGCATGCGCGTGGCGGCGTTGTAGTCGTCCTCGAAGTTTCGGGCTCTGCCAGCATGTTCGCCTTCGAAGGTACCGGCCTCTCGGTCCTTCGCCATCGCACGCGCCCGGCGCGCCTGCGTCTGGCCGACAAGCAAGGCGTTGATTTTGGCGATCAGCCAACGAATGACGGGCATTGACGCCTCCTGCGGTTCGGGAGGGACAACGCCTCAGAACGCGATTGGAAGCGCGACTTCGCCGCCGCGACGCATCGATCGCCTGCCGCAGGCGCGTGCCGACGCCCCGCCGAGGGCGAATCGACGGATCATCCCGCTGATCGGAGCCCGCCCGCAGGTGGCGGCCTGAGGCCCGCTTCGCCCGGTCGTCGCAAACACACCCGGCCCGCGGCGGCAGGCATGGGCTACCGCATCCCGTAGCTCACCCGGTGCGGCGCGCCGTCCAGCGACCCGAACACGCGCCCAGGCCGGACAGCGTCCAGCGGCCGATCCCGCCCGATCCGCGCAGGCGGCCCGAGACCGAGACGCTGGCGAGCCCCTTGCGGATCGTGCCGGTGATCCGGCCGTCCTCGCCGGCCCGGCCGGACGCGTCGATGCCGTTGCCGCCGCCATCGTCCACGGTCCCGTCCCGGATGACGATGGGGTAGCGGTAAGGTCCGGTACAGCTCCCACTCTCCGCGGTGGCGACGACCGACCAAGCCCCATCGAACCGGTTGGCCGCGGAGGCGTCTGTCGGAGCGCCGGAGAGGGTGAGGAACAGGGCGGGCGCGAACATGGCAGCACGAAGTCGGGTCATGGTCTCCTCTGTGAAGGCCTCGAACTCGGATACGGGACATCGCGTCGGGGTGGCCCTGTCGAAGGCCGCGGCGCGATGGCGGACCGGCAGCCGGCGCGGATGCCCGACCCGGCTTGCGCGCCAGGGGCTGTCCGCGGACCGATGCCGGGGCTGAAGCGCCGGGTGTACCGTCGACGGGGCCGGCAGGCTCCGGACCTGGGAGACCGAACCTGCTCGTCGAGCGCCCCTTGCCGGGACAGGGAAAGGGCAACGGGCCGGACACGCGCTCGGAGTGGCGCGAGCGCCCGGCCTCGCGGCCGTGCCGGACAAGAGGGCCATCCGCCCGGCACAACCTCGCAAAAAGGTCCGGAACTGCGGATGCACCGATGGGGCGACCCCGCGTTCCGAGGCTCGATATGAGCACTAAGCCCTTCCTGTGAATGAGAGATATTTACCGGTACGCGGAATTTTTTTAACGCGGCGGCCTGAACGGACGTCGACGGGGAAGGGCGACCGTGTCCTTCCTCCGGACCGGGGCGAACCTGTTCAGCATCGCCTGAAGATCCCGGTCGAGAGGCGCATGCGGGCCAGCGCCAGCGTGAAGCGTCGCAGATGCGGCACGGCGGCGGACAGGGCCTCCGAGCGGCGTGCCGGCACGCCGCCTAGACGAGAAACCAATTCGATGTCCACAACTTCTGGGAAGTTTTGTCGAAGGTTCGTCCGCTAGTCTGCGCCTGGCCCATAGATCACGGCGGCCTGTCCCGTAGGGCCAGGCAGTCGTTCATCGATGTGCGGCCCGCGAGGCCACCTCGAATCCGGTCCGAGGTTCCAGCGAGATCGCGCAGCCGGGCATTCCGATCGGCTGAGGATTAACGTTTGGCGCAAATCGGCCGCGTCCATGATGCGTGTATACCAAGAAAATAACGCAGATGAGGGAACCGCCTTGTGCGCAACCCGTTTGTGCCCCGCTGCCGATCGGGCACTGACCGCACGAGGGGGTAGAGCGAGCTGTGACGGCGGAGGTCGACAGGCATGAACTCCGGCAGATCATCGCCGGCCTGAGCGAGGGCGTGATCCTGGTCGAGCCCGATCAGACCATCGCGTATGCCAACGCTCCCGCCCTCTACCGCAAGATTGGCATCCACAGGCGCAGCGAGGCCGGCGTCTGGGGACGCGAAAACGGATTTCCGCTCAGCACATCTGACGGATGAATACCGCTCTACCGGTATAGAAAAACCATTGATGGCGCAGCTTCGACGCACATCTCCAGGCCGGCCGGGGTTTCCTCAAACACCACGAGGCGCCCGTGACCGAGAACAGGACAACGACTTCCGCCGAGCATCTCAAGGGCTCGGTGAAAGAGGCCATCGGCAAGCTCACCGGCGATGCCCGGACGGAGACCGAAGGCCGACGCCAGACGCGCGACGCATCCGCATCGAAGGCCGGCGAAGCCGAGCCCACGGGACCGGGACGGCGCTGACGGATGTGACCCGGCTTCTCACGGTGAGGGGCCGCCCACGACGAGCGAGATCACGAGGGAGAACGACATGGTCGATACGGATCGGATCACGGGGGCCGCCAAGGACATCGGCGGCAAGATACAGGGCGCGTTCGGTGATCTCACCGGCTCGAAGCGGGACTCGGCGGAGGGTCGCGTCCGCGAGGCGGCCGGACAGGCCGAGAACCTGTACGGGCACGCCAAGGACACCGTCCGCGACGCGGCCGACCACGTCGCCGACACCGCCCGCGACGTCGGCGGCAAGATCCGGGATGCCGTCGGCGGCATCGCTGGATCTGGCGACCTCGAGGCCCGTGCCCGCCGCGCCCAGGATGCCGCGGAAGACCACTACGCCCGGGCGGAACGCACCGTGCGCCACGCCGCCGACGAGGCCTACGACTACGCCGAGGAAGCCTACGAGCGGGGCGGCCAGTCCCTGCGGCGGAGCGGCCGGGCGGTCGGCCATCAGGTCGCGGAATACCCGCTTGCCTCCCTGCTGATCGCCGGCGCCGTCGGCTTCGGCCTCGGGCTGCTGGTCGGCGCCCGCCGCGACTGAGCCACCCTCGACGTTCGACGAACCACCACCCGGAGTGACAGCGTGACCATCCAGACCACCGCATCCCCTCTTTCCACCCCCGCCTCCCACCTCGCCGCCGCCGACACGCGCGCCGTCCTGCTCAACGAGGTCTCCTGGGGGGCGATCTTCGCCGGTGCCGTCACCGCCCTGGTGACCCAGGTCATCGTCAACCTCGTCGGCGTCGGCGTCGGCCTGGCCTCGGTSGGCACCACCGCCGCCGACAACCCGGCCGCCTCGACMGTGTCGATGGGGGCGGGTGTCTGGTTCGTCGCCTCCGGGATCGTCGCCTCGCTGGCCGGCGGCCTGATCGCCGGCCGGCTCTCGGGCAAGCCSCTGCCGGGCGCGGCCGCCCTGCACGGCCTGGTGTCCTGGGCGGTGACGACGCTSGTKGTCCTGTACCTGTTGACCTTGGCGGCGAGCGGCTTCGTGGGCGGCACGCTGAGCACGGTCTCGGGGGCGCTTGGGGGCGCCGGTAACCTCGTCGGCGGCACCGTGCAGACCGCCGCCCAGGCCGCGGCGCCGTCGCTGTCGAAGATCACCAACCCGCTGGACGGCATCGAGCRGACGGTCCGCCAGCAGGCCGCCGGCCAGGACCCGCAGGCCGCCCGCGACGCCGCCGTGGCGGCCATCAAGGCGCTGTTCACCGGGGATGCCGGGCAGAAGCAGCAGGCCGAGGCGCGCGCCGCCGACGCGCTGGCCAAGGCCCAGAACATCGCGCCCGACCAGGCCCGCCAGCAGGTCCAGGATTACGAGAAGCAGTACGAGCAGGCGGTGGCCACCGCCAAGCAGAAGGCCGAGGCCGCGGCCGTGACGGCCAAGTCCGCCGCCACCCAGGGCGCCTTCTACGCCGCCCTCGCGCTGATCCTCGGTGCGCTGGCCGCGCTCTTCGGGGGCCGCCTCGGCGCCCCCAAGCCCGCGACCCTGCTCGGCGCCTACGAGACCCGGCGCGCCTGATCGCCCCGCGGCCGGATCCACCCCGATCCCACCCCCAACCGCAAGGAGCGCACGCGATGAGCAGCACCACCGACAAGCTCAAGGGTCTGGCCAACGAGGCCGTCGGCACCGTCAAACAGGCGGCCGGCAAGGCCACCGGCAACGACAAGCTCGTGGCCGAGGGCAAGGCGCAGGAGCTGAAGGGCGAGGCGCAGAAGACGGTCGGCGACGTCAAGGACGGCGCCAAGACCCTCGCCGACAAGATCACCGGCACGCACTGACCGCGGCCGGATGGGGCCGGCCGGACCGGCCCCACCCCCGGATCGCAGAAGCCCCAGCAGCCCGATACAGGAGCCCATCCGATGCCGCGCAAGACCCTGACGGCGTCCGTCGTCCCCGGGCTCGTCGTCCACCTCGGTCGCCGTCACGCACGGCGTGATCGCAGCGGCCGGACATCCTGAACGGTGACCCGACGCGGCCCAGCACATAGGACCGGCACGTCGTCGTTGCGCGCCGCGCCGGTCCGTCCGGCGACCCGCCGCTGGCGTGCCCGCCGCCCGATCGGATCGTGCCACCTGCGCGAGCAGAGGCCGTGAGGCGCGTCGGCCACCTTTTTCTGCGTCAGGAATTCGTCTTCCTGGCGCTTGCCATTATGCTGATCGCCGGTGCCGCCGTGGCCTACTGGGCCTCGCGCGCCACCGTCCTGACCGTCGCAGTGGCGCCGCGCGACGGCACAGAGCCGGCCCTGATCCAGGCCTATGCCGATGCCCTGGCCAAGCGCCACAAGGAGATCCGCCTGCGGATCCTGCCCTTCGACGACGTCCGGGACAGCGCCGAGGCGCTGCGCGACGGACGCGTCGATCTGGCGATCGTGCGTCCCGATGTCGATCTCCCCGACAACGGCCTGACCCTCGCCATCCTGCGCGATCAGGCGCTGATCATCGCCGCACCCGAGGCCTCCGGCATCGACCGCTTCCCCGACCTGGATCGCAAGCGGCTCGCGATCCTCGCCCATCGGGACGCCGACGAGGCGCTCATCCGCGCCATGCTCGATCATTACGGTCTGACCCTGGTCGCGCCGGAGCCGGAGGGCGCCCTGCAGCCACGTCAGGTCGCCCTGATCGAATTGGCGGAGAGCGACCTCGCCGCTGCCTTCGCCCGCAAGCGGATCGACGCGGTGATCTCGGTCACGGCGCCGACGGCGCCGACCGCCCAGCGAATCGTCGGCCTCATCCAGTCGGTGAGCCGTAACCGCAAAGTTTCGTTCGTCGATGTCGAGAATGCCGAGGCCATCGTCGCCCGGATGCCGCGGCTGCAGGTCGTGACCATGCCCGCCGAGACCTTCGGCGGCAGCCCCAAGGTTCCGGCCGACGATGTGCATACGGTCGGGGCCTCGTACCGGCTGATGGCGCGCTCGAACCTCGCCCGTTCGGTCGCGGCCGATGTCACCCAGAACCTCTTCGAACTGCGCAGCGGCATGGCCAATGTGACCCCCGCCGCCGACTACGTGCAGGCGCCCGCCTACGACAGCACCGTCGGGGCGACCAGTGCCCGGCTGCCGATCCATCCCGGCGCGGTCGACTACTTCGAGCGCGAGCAGCAGAGCTTCATCGAGCGATACGAGACCTGGATCTACCTGGTCGCCTTTCTCGGGGGTGGCATCGGCTCTGCGCTGGCGTGGATCGGTCAGCGCCTGTCACGCCTGCGGCGCGAGCGCACCGAGGAGGCGACCGACCGGCTGCTGCAGATCCGCCAGGAGGCGCAGGAGACCGGCAACGCCGGACGCCTCGAGATCCTGGCTCGCGAGATCGACGACCTCGCGGGCGACATCGCCAAGCACGCCCTGGAGCGGCCGACCGAGGCCCGGACCATGTCGGCTGCGGCCATCGCCATCGATGCGGCGCGCTCGACCGTGAAGCGCGCCATCACGGCGGGCCGGAGCACGGATGACGGGTCGGCGCTGGCCGGCAGGGCCGTCGCCGCCGACACCGCGTCCAAGGGGGCGTGACCCGTTGCGGCGGCCCACCGCCGTATCACCCGGGCTACGGCCCGCACCAAGGAAGGATGACGCGATGAGCAAGGGATATCCCTCGATGACCGCCCTGCTGGGCCTGCTGGCCGTGGCCGGCTACCAGAACCGCGATCGGATCGCGGAGTGGCTCGGCGGCCACGCCAAGGATGCGCCCCGGTCGCCGCCGCCGCAGGTATCGACCGCAACCGGGTCCACCACGCCGGCGAATCTGGAGCGGCTACTCGGCAGCGCCGGCTCGGCGGGGGTCGGCGGTCTCATCGCCGGCGGCCTGACCGAACTCGTCGACCACTTCACGAAGGGCGGCCACGCCGAGACCGCGCGATCCTGGATCGACCACGGGCCGAACCGCGATATCCCGACCGCCGATCTCGAGCGCGTGATCGGGCCGGAGACCCTCGAGGCCCTCGAGCAGCGGACCGGCTTGAGCAGGAGCGAGCTGCTGGCGCGACTCTCGCGCGACCTCCCGTCTGCCATCGACCGTTACTCGCCGGACGGGCGCCTGCCGGCCTTCAGCTGATCGGTCCCGCCAAGACAGGCCATCGCGGCACCACGGGCGGCGCTCCTGCGTCCGCGCGGCGGTGCCGCCCGCTAATCGACCAGCTCGTCCACCTTCGCCATCAGGGAGGGCGAGATGGTTAGCCCGAGGGTGGCCGCCGTCTTCAGGTTCAGCAGCATCAGAAATCGATCGCTCGCCTGGACGGGAAGGTCGCCAGCGACGGCGCCGCGCAGGATCCGATCGACATAGCCGGCCGCCCGCTGGACGTCCTGCTCGACGCTGGTCGTGTAGGCGGCAAGTCCGCCGAGACGCACCGGTGCCGCGTAGGCATAGACCGCGGGCAGGTGATACGTGGCGGCCAGTTCCACGATCTGCGGACCGTAGACGCCCGTCACCGCGTCCGGCAGCGCGATCAGCCCGCTTTTCGGCTGCTCGGCGAAGCGGGTGATCGCCGCCTCGATCTCGGCGGCATCGTGCACGCCTGCGATCTGAGCCTGGATACCAAGCTCCGGGCCGATGCGCGCCAGCTCGGCCGCATAGCCCGCGAGGCGCGCAGGATAGTCCGGATTGAGCAGCGCCAGCGCCCGCACGACGCCGGGGCTGAGTTCCTTGAGCAGCTGAAGCCATTTGCCGACGAGGGTGAAGTCGAAGTTTGTGAAGCCGGTGAGATTGCCGCCGGGTCGTGCTAGGCTGGACACGAAGCCGCCGCCCACCGGATCCTGAAGCATCATGAACACGACCGGCGTGGTCGTCGTGGACCGCTGGAGCGCGGTCGCTCCGACAACGCCCTGCGCGAGCACGACGTCGGGATTGCGCGCCAGGATCTCCTCGGCCTGCCGGCGCATCCGCTCGGCGTCGCCATTGCCGTAATGCAGATCGACCGCGAGGTTCTGCCCCCAGGTCCAGCCGGCGCGCTGGAGGCTTTCCCGGAGTGTCTCGTCGATCACGGCGCTGTCGGGATGGTCTGCGCCGTAGACCAGCAGGATCCCCAGACGACGCTGGCCCTTTGCCTGACCCATGGCCAGCGACGGCCACGCGGCCGTACCGCCCAGGCCCGCGATGACGTCGCGTCGTCTCATGCATCGCTCTCCCGCCGACGACCCGTCCGACCGCCTCGGCCGGGCGAGGCTTCGTTCGCGCCCCGGAAGACCCTACCATGCGCCGCCTTACGTCCGGGCTGTCGCGGACCTGCTATGCGGGTCCGCCGGGGCGACCGTCAGCGGACCTCCACCCGGCTCCCGCTCGCACCGTTCAGGAGGCGTTTCAGGTGAAAGGCCGCGACCCCGTCGTCCGCACGCAGTCCGACCAGGGCCGCGAAGGCCGACAGGGCTCCCGCTTCGCCGGCCTCGAGCTTCGCGTAGGCCTCCTGATACCGATCGAGCAGGGTGCCGTCATAGGCGGCTTCCGTGAGGGGTTCGTAGGCGCGCAGCGACGTCTGCTTGCCGCGCAGGAGCAGATCCCCGAGGGGGCGACCGCGGAACTGCCCGGCCCGGATAACGACGGCCTCGCTGACGCAGATCCGTGTCCCGAAGGCCTTGTTGGCGTTCTCGAGGCGCGCCGCGGTGTTGATGGTGTCGCCATAGGCCGTGTAATCGAAGTATCGGCCGCCGCCGAAATTCCCCACGATCGCCGGCCCGGCATGGACGCCGATCCGGGTCACGCCGATCTCGATCCCGCGCTCGCGCCAGCGGCTCCGGAAGCCCTCCGCCGCCTGATCGAGGGCGAGCGCGCAGTCGACCGCCCGGGCGGCATGGTCGGGCTGGTCGCCCGGCGCGCCGAACAGCACGTGCAGCGCGTCGCCCACGATCTTGGCCACCGTGCCCTCGTGGGCGAACACCACATCGGTCATCTCGGCGAAATAGCCGTTCAGGATCTCGGCGAGCTGCAGCGGATCGAGGCTCTCCACCAGACCCGTGAAGCCGGCGATGTCCGTGAACAGGGAGGCCACGTCGCGCCGGTGGCCGCCGAGTTCCAGGCCCGACGCGTCCCCGGCGAGCCGCTCGGCGAGGTTCGGCGAGAAGTACCGCGCCAGGGAGGCATGGGCGCGTTCGGCCAGCGATTGCCGCCGCCGTCCTTCGCGCAACTCCTCGACGTGCCGCAAGGTCCGCTCGATCGTCGTCTCGAGATCGGTGAAGTCGATCGGCTTCGTCAGGAAGTCGAAGGCGCCCCGGTTCATCGCTGTGCGGATGTTGGCCATGTCGCCGTAGGCCGAGACGATGATGGTGGACGGCCGCTCGGCGAGGTCCTGCAGCTTGGCGAGCAGCGTGAGCCCATCCATGCGGGGCATGTTGATGTCGGAGACGACCAGATCGACGTCGCGGTGCTCCGCAAGCCGTTCCAGCGCCTCCTGCCCGTCATGGGCGAACAGGAACGCGACCACGCCCTGGCGGATCTGCCGACGGAATTTCTGGGTGATCAGCGCCTCGAGATCCGGTTCGTCGTCGACGACGAGGATCTTGGCACCGGTGCGGCCCGGGGTCATTCGGCCCCCGCGAACGCGGCCAGGCGTCTGTCGATCTCGGCCTTCAGCAGGGCGAAATCGATGGGCTTGGTGATCAGGCCCACCGCACCGGCGGCCTGGACCTTCGCGCGCGTCTCGGCATCGCCGTAGGCCGTGATCATGATCACCGGCACGTCGGGCCGGGCTTCGCGCACCAGCGGCAGCAATTCGAGGCCAGTCATCCCGGGCATGTTGATGTCCGAGAACATCAGGATCAGGCTCGGCCCGGTGGACCCCGTGATGCGCTCGAGGGCCTCGGCGGCCGAATGCGCGAAGTCCATCGCGAAGCGGCCGGCACGCAGCTCGCGGCGAAACTGCTGGCGGAACAGGTCGGTGACGTCGGGTTCGTCGTCGACGACGAGGATCAAGACGTTCATGGTTTGCTCTCGGCCTCCGTCGCCGATCCTGGGGGCGCGGCGTACATAGGCCCGGCCATCGTCGCGCCCTGGCGCGGCACGATGAGGGTGAATTCCGTGTACGCGCCCGGCTCTGTAGCGATGTCGATCGTTCCGCCGTGCTGTTTGACCACGATATCGTGGCTCAGGGACAGGCCGAGGCCCGTGCCCTCTCCGGCCGGCTTTGTGGTGAAGAACGGGTCGAACATCTTGGCCTTGACGCCCTCGGGAATGCCGGTGCCGTTGTCGCGCACGCGGATCTCGATGCCATCGCCCCGATCCCGGGTGCTGACCGAGAGCGTCGGCTCGTAGCCCTGCTCAGCGCCCTCGGCCTTCTTCTCGGTGGCATAGAAACCATTCGACATCAGGTTGAGAAGGACCCGCGTGATCTCCTGGGGGTAGATGTCGGCGATCCCGGCGGCAGGATCGTAGTCGCGCACGAGGGTCACGTTGAATCCGGGCTTGGCCGCCCGGGCACCGTGATACGCAAGATTCAGGCTCTCCTCGACCAGTGCATTGACCTCGACCGGGCGATGCTCGCTCGATCCGGTGCGCGAATGCAGCAGCATGTTCTTGACGATGGAATCCGCACGCTTGCCGTGCTGGACCACCTTGTCGAGGTTGCCCTTCAGAAGTTCGGCGATCTCGTCGACCTCCCGCCGCATCTCCGGATCGAGGGCGGTCGGTTCGAGCACATCCCGAAGCTCGTCCACGAGTTCCTTCGACAGCGAGGCGAAGTTGTTGACGAAGTTCAGTGGGTTCTTGATTTCGTGGGCGATGCCGGCGGTGAGCTGCCCCAGCGACGCGAGCTTCTCGGACTGGACGAGACGGCTCTGCGCCTTCTGAAGATCGTCGAGTGACCGGTTGAGGTCGCGGGTCCGCTCTTCGACCTTCGCCTCCAGGGTCTCGTAGGAATCCTGCACCCGGCTCGCCATGGTGTTGAAGCGATGGGCCAGGGTCTCGATCTCGTCGCCGGTGCGGATCACGATGCGCTCGGACAGGTCTCCGGCGCCGAAGCGCTCCGCACCGTCCTCGAGCTGGCGGATGGGAACGACCATGCGCCGGGCCAGGAAGGTGCCCGCCACGGTCGCGAGCAGCACGCCGAGTCCCATCAGCGACGTGGTCTGAATGACCGATTCCAGGGCCGGTCCCATCGCGTCGCGCAGTGATTCCTGGACAAACACGATCCAGTCGACACGGGGGATGCTGGCATGCGCCGCCAGAACCCAGCCACCGTCGATTCCCGTTGTGATCTCATAGTCCTGCCCGGCCGTCCGGGAGCCGGGCAGCGCCGTCGCGACCTCCGGAAGGCCGGACAGGTCCGTGTCGCGCAGGACCAAGCTGAGATCCGGATGCGCGATCAGCCGTCCGGTCGCAGTCGTCACGAAGGCGTAGCCGTGGTCGCCGACGTTGATGGCGCTGACGACGTCCCAGATCAGCTTCAGGTTGACCTCGGCGACGGTGACGCCCGGGTCGCGCCCGGCATGCGCCACCGACACGGTCATGTACGGTTCCGAGCCCCGCCGGAAATAGACGGGGCCGAACCATGTCTTCTGGCTCAGCGCCTGGGTGAACCGTGGCGAGGTGGAGAAATCCTTGCCGCTCGCGATGACGTCGGGCTCCAGCCGCGACACTCGCAGCTGTTCCTTGCCGGCTGGATCGAGGTAGGCCACCTCGGTGATCGCCGGCGCCTGACGCAGGAGCCGGATGAAATCGTAGCGCTGCTGCTCGGCGGAGACCCGCCGCCATTCGGCGCGGGTCGTCCAGCCGATCTGGCTCTCGATCCCGGCGAGGAAGGCCTCGACGCGTTCGGCCGCCGCCCGGGCTTTGGTGCGCTGCGTCTCGATCGCCGTCCGCTTGGCGTCCTGGTAGTTCAGCGTCAGATCGACGGCGCCGTTGATGAGCAGCACCAGGCTGACGAGGCCCACGAAGGCCACGGCGAACTTCGCCGAGAGCGGCAGCCGGAGCCAGCGCGGCACCGTGTTGGACTCCGCCGGGACAGCGAGCAGGCGCGGCGCCGTCACTCGACGATCTCGTCGGCTTGGGCGAGGAGGGCCGACGTGATGTCCACGCCGAGGCTGCGCGCCGTCTTGAGGTTCACGATGAAGTCGAACTTCGTGGGCGCCTGGATCGGCAGGGACGCCGGGTTGTCGCCGTGGAGGATGCGGTCGACATAAGTCGCGGCCCGTCGGACCACCTCGACCGGATCCGGACCGTACGACATCAGGCCGCCGCGCCGGGCGAAGCGCTGGATGGCGAACACGGCCGGGATCCGATGGCTGGCGGCCAGTGCGACGATGTGGTCGCCGTTGGCCTCGCTGAAGGTGCCCGGCGCGACGATGATCCCGGCCTGACCCTGGCGTGCCAGATCCGAGATGACCGGTTCGATGGCGTCGGCCGTCTCGACCTTCACGACGGTGGGTTCGATCCCGAGGCTGGCTGCCGTGGCCTGGAAGTGCTCCGCGTAGAGATTGTTGCCTTTGACCACGGTGCTCGGATTCGACAGCAGGGTCACGCGGCGCAGGGTCGGCACTGCCTCCTTCAGGGCCGCGAGCCATTTGCCCCCCAGCATCGGCTCGTACAGCGTGAATCCCGTGATGTTGCCGCCCGGCCGCTGGAGGCTCACGGCATAGCCGAAGCCGACTGGATTGGAGGCTCCGACGAACACGATCGGGATGTCCCGGGTCAAGGCGGACACCGCGGAAAGCTGCGCACTGAGATACGTGAAGATGACCCGCGGCTGCCGGGCGACGAGTTCTGCCGCCAGGGCGCGTGTCCGCTCGGGGTCGGCCCCGTCCCACCGATCCTCGATGGCCAGGTCCGCCTGGCCGCGGTCACGCAGCGCGCCGTGGAACGCCGCCGCCAGGGCTCGACCTTCGGCATCGCTCTCCGCGAACGGCCAGAACGCGGCCACGTGGCCCCGCGTCTGCGCCCCGGCTGCGGAGGGCCATCCCGACAGGACCCACGGCAGGCCAGCGATGACGGTTCGCCGCCGCATTCGAGTATCGCGCCCGTTCATGCCAGAGGTCCCCGCCCCGCGGACCGGACCGCAGGCACGCCCAGCCCCGGCGATCGACCGCCGGAGCATAGTGCAAGCTCGGCCTTGACACCACGCGCGGTCCCGCGCGCGGTTATCAAAATGCCAGCCGCATCCCGCCGACGATGTTTCGCGGCGCACCCGCGAACACCGATCCGGTGGTCGCCAGCGCGGCGGTGCGGTTCTGGAGGCCGGTCGGGCCGCTGATCCCGTTGGCGAGGTTCTGTGCGGAGGCGACGTCGGTCGTGCCGAACAGGTTGTATACCTCAAGGTGCAGGCTGAGCCGTTTCGCGTAACCGGCCGTCAGCGCCGTGGCGTAGTGCAGGTTGGCGTTGACGACCGCGTGGCCCGACGCCTTCAGCGAGGAGCCGTTGTCGCGGTGGAAATCGCCCTGGACGACCGCCTCCACGAAGGCGCCGGGTCCGGCGAGCGGACCGCTTGGCAGGTCGTAGCCGAGGCGGGCTAGAAGCTGGTGAGCCAGGGCCGTCCGACGGATGCTCGGTGCCGATGACCCCGCCTGAATGACTGAGGGCTTGGCGGGCAGCGTGAAACCCAGGACAGCTTGGAGCAGCAGCGCTGAGAGCGCATCCTTGCCGATGATCGCGCGTCCCCCGACCCTCTGAGGCTTGCGACGATACAGGGTCCGATTCAGGCAGCCGCGCTACGGGGCGTCAATCGATCGACCGAGCACGGCCAAGTCCAATCCCGGACTTCGGGATGGGTGATGATCATGGCTATCCCCTGCTGACCCTGGACTAGAGGCAACAAAAAACCCGCCAGATCCAGGATCGGGCGGGCTGCCTGTGTGGCTGGGGGACCTGGATTCGAACCAGGACTAGAGGAGTCAGAGTCCACCGTTCTACCGTTAAACTATCCCCCAATCAGCCGTCAGCCCGGTGCATCCGAAGTTCGAGATGACAGAGCGACGCCCGTGCCGCATCGAGCGGCTTCGGGCGTGGGCGGTGGGATATGCGGAATGCTTCGAGAGGTCAACCGGTTGTTCTGCGGTTGACGCGACCTCCACCACGGCCCTAACCGTGAGGCCGCGGATACCGCCAGGAAGGGTGGCCGAGTGGTTTAAGGCAGCGGTCTTGAAAACCGCCGTGGGGGCAACTCCACCGTGGGTTCGAATCCCACCCCTTCCGCCAGCGGGCATCGACCGCGCGGCGTAAATTCCGCCGGCCGGCGGTCTAGCCCACCATCTGCCCCACCAGAGAACGGGATGCGATGGTCGAGGAAGCGCCGATTGTCTCAGAGCTTCGCAGAGCCCTGGAGGCCAGCGACCAGGAGTCAGTTGCCGCGGCGGACGCGGTGCTGCCCGACCTCGCCGCCGAATCGCACCCGCCCGCCGAGGGCTTCACTCTCGATCATGTCGAGACATCGCGGACCAGAGCCCGTGCGGACGAGGCGTCGACCGCCGACGGGGCAACTGGAGCGTCCAATCTGGTCCGGATCGCGAACTTTCGGGCGCATTCGGTGAAGGGATGAGCGGCATCCATCCCAATTCCGACCAAGAGTCGACCGCCAGGCGCCTGATGGAGCGGTTGCGTAGCTTCGCGCAGGGACTTGGTATGAGCGACACGGATGCCCGCCAGATCATCGATCGTGTGATCGCCTCGGACCCGTCAGCGGGGGATGGACACCTCATGGCGAAGGCGCGCACCTGGATCCTGACCGCGCTGGCCTAGCGGCAGTTGACGACACCGACCTGATCCTTGAGGCGATCGCCACGCTGCGGGCCGCCGACGTCGATGTGGCCCCGATCGGCAACCTCGGCTGAGCCTGAAAGCCGTCGCCTCCTTCAAGGAAGCGGCTTCGACTCACTCAGGAACGTTGCCAATCGGCCAAGGCCGCGGCTTGGACAGCTTCGATCCACGCACTCTTGCCCGCGCCATAGTCTTGGGAGTCGTCGGGATGAAGTTCTCGGCAATGCGCCTTCTCGTGTTGGTAGACGGCAACAATCCCCGGTCTTTTGCGTAGGTAGCTCCGAAACGCGAGATGGCGGTCGATATCCGGCGCGTCGACGCCGCAGCAATGCAGTTGAACAAGACGCCGTCCAGTGTCCGGCTCAGTCTTCGCAGCGTAACGCCGTCCGGAAGGCCCGAATTCACCCCACAATTCGTAGCAGGCCTGTTCGAGAACATTCCTCCTGAGGTCCAGGTCGTCAAGACCTCGGGCAACAGGTAGGAGGTCGAGAATGGGCTTTGTCCTCAAGCCTGGGACAGCCGTTGATCTAACGTGGTGGACGGTCAGCAGGTTTGGGCAAAGTGCAGCCTGCAGAACCGAAGCTTCCGTCTGGGCCGATGCCGACCACCGAGGGTCGTGATCGACCAACGCAACCTTAAAGGGTGGCGGCATCGGCTTCGGCAATCCGATTGACTGATACGCCGCGTCGCATTTCCTGCTGCGGCTTCGCAACAGGTCGTCGAGAGCTCTCTCACGCCACTCCGATCGCAAGCCGACCGGCGGAAATCCACCCAACCGCGACGTTCAGCTGGTCGCGGCGGCTACTCCGCACCTGGCAGAAGGACGCTTGTCCGCTTCGGACGAGGTCCGCTGGAACATCGGACGGTCCGGTCGTGACCGAAGCCGGTCCGTGTTGGCTATCCTGCCTCAGGCTTCCGACCAGCCAATGAGTCGGCGTTCCATCGCTCATCGTCCAACCTTCACAGGCATCAAGCTTTTGCGGTCGATTTCTGGAATCTTCGTCATCTGTTCGAAGGGCACGACCGCCATCACGTGACCATCCGGCATCTTGATGACGTTGAATTGCTTGCCGGTGATCTTATCGGTCGCCATCGCGACCATGAGCTGCATCGGCTCGAACGGCGTGACGACAAAATCGTGCCCCCAGGCGCCGACAATGCTCGATAAGGAGGCCATGGCCACGCCCGTGCCGGCGAGGAGTGCGACAGCCGGCAGAATTGCGCGCCTCATGAGACATCCCTTCCGGTTCGATCGTTGGGATTTCGCGCTCCGCGCTGAGCAGTTACCGGGACTGGATCATCATCGCCCGCCTCGTATCGGAGAGTCGACGTCGAAAGAGGAGCACGGCAAAGAGAAATCCCGATGACGCCGTATGTGTTCCGACTGTTGCGGCAACCGTCGGTGCCTTCAGTCAGGGTGGGGGCGCAATGAGCGTGGAACGGGTGACGGCGCAGGCCGAACAGCGGCGCTCCCCACGGCGGATTGCCATCAGGCCGGTCCGTGGGGTCGTATACGCGCTGCGTACCACGATCCGGATTGCCGGCGCGCTCGTCCTCGGCGCCCTCGGGATCCTGTTTCTGAACTACGTCGTGCTTTCGACCGACAAAGCGCACGCCTATCGCAACCTCGATCCGAGCCTTGCCGAATGCCGCGACGGGCTCGCGAGGGGTTGGACGGTCCTCGCCGATACTGGCCGCGAGACCTTGCGGGCGACGATGGAGTCCGATGGCGACGGCTGGGTCGACGCGAGCAACGACGAAGGCGCGGTGATCGCGACGGATGCGCGGTGGGCGACACGGCTGCGCTGCGCCCTTCAGCGCCACGTTGTCCCGGCCCGCGAGGCCGGCGGGCAGGATCTGTCCTACCACCTCGGCTTCATCGAGTTCCAGGAGGACGGCGAACCTTACGCACTGGTCTCCCGCGAAGGGGCGAGCGACGCCGCCATCGACAGCGCGATGCTTCGCCACGCCATGGAAACCGAGATGCGGGCCAAGAGCATGCCGGCCACGATGGTCAAGCCCGTCATCACTCAGCTCGACGCGCTGAAGAAGCATCTTTCGACGGGGTCGCACTATGTGATCGCGTTCGTCCACGGCTGGCGGCACGATGCGCGGATCGGCGACGGCAACGTGGCGGACCTCCGCCTCTACGCGGCCCACGCCGCCCGTTTCCTCGCACAGCGCTGCCCGAGCGACCCGAGCGTCTGCGACATGGATGTGACGGCCATCTATGTCGGCTGGCGCGGGGCGCGGGTCGACGAACGCGGCCTGCAGCTCTGGTTCGGCAACGCGATCGGCGGTTTCTTTGGAAACCTGTCGGCCGGCGCCACCCTGTTCGATCGAAAGCCGGTGAGCGAGGCCGTCGCCCCTGCGGCGATCTCAGCCCTCCGCACGCTCGAGACGACCCTCAGCGCGCCGGGGGCGCACAACAAGCTGATCGTTGCCGGGCACAGCCTCGGCGGCAACATGCTGGCGAGCGGGCTCAAGGACGACGTGGTCAAGGCGGTGCGCCGCCATCGGTTCGGAGAGACGTTGCCGCCGGTCCTCGGCAATCTCGTGGTCCTGATCAATCCCGCCTCCGAGGCGAGCAAATGGACCGCGATCCAGCGCGAGGTCTGGATGAAGCTGGCCGACCATGCCGACGCGAACACGCCGGCCTCCGAGGTGGCGCACGACGACGGCTACTTTCCGGCCGACCAGAGGCCGGTCCTCATGTCGGTGACTGCGGCCCTGGCTTTCCCCGCGGGCGGCCTGAGACCCGGGGATTGCGCGTGGATCGGCCTCGATGTCGACGACGCCTTCGCCGCCGCCCGCCGGAAGATCCGGAGCCGACTCTCGGCGACGGACAGCATGTTCGATGCGGGCGTTGACTACGATTGGGCGACGCACGACCTGTTCCCAACCTTCAAACTCGATTTTCGCCCGGCCGCGAGCTTTCTTGACCGTGTGGCGGCACGGTTCGAGGGCCGTCAGCCCCGTGGCGAAAGCTGCAGTCCTCCTCCGCCCGTCGGCCTCGGCCCCGGCCTGCTGACGCTGCCGCTGCGCACCCTGTCGCTGCTGGCTGCAACCTTCCCCTTCCAGAACACCGCGCGCGAGGATTCGCACACCATCGGCAATCTCGACCCGCCGCGGCCGGCTGCCGGCGTTCTCGCTGATGCCCAACCTTCGGCTGCGCCTTTCGGCACGACTCACGAACTTCTCGGGCTCAATGCTCCAGGTCTCGAGCGGCACCATGCCTATGCCACCCTCGCTGATGCCGCCCTTGACTGCCCGCGCTCCGACCATTGGCTGACCCGAGCCCGAATGGCGCGCGCCGCCAGGCGCGGCTACTTCTGGGATAGCGCCGACCTCGTGCCTGGTCGGTCCGGCGAGAGCGGCCCGGCGGCACGCTTTCTGCACGGCCTTCAGTTGACCGGTATTGCGCCGATCACCCGCCCCAACGACCCTTTCTGGAATGTCCGGGCGTTTGACAACGCCCTCTCGCGTCACGACGGCTACCGGCTGTCTTCGTTCATCTGTGCCTTGAACCAACTCGTCATGGACGACATCACCGATGCTCCATCGTCTATGATCGATCACCGGGACACCCAGCCCCCATAGAGCTTATTCTGAAAGGCCAATGTCGGAAGCGCTTGCCTGGAAGCGGACAGTGGTCAAACCGCCCGCACACCTCATCCATCGCCGCCCGACCAAGCCGGTGTGCGCGCAGCCGATCGTGGCTTCCGCGTCAGATGGGCGACCAGAACTCAGCGACTCGTGCCAGCTCCGGACTCTGAGTGCCGAGCAGGCATGATCGATTTGTGGAGACTATATATTTTCTCGCGCGGCCTGTTCGGAGCAAGCCTTTGCGACCTCCGAGATCGGCAAATTCGAGTGGCCGGCGGCTTTCGATGTGTCGTCCAGGCAAGAGCGCACACGATCTCGCGAAGCACGTCCGCCACTCGCCACGTCGAGCTTGCTCAGTAAATTATCTTTTTCCGTGGGCGATGCCGAAGCCCAAGATTGCATTGTGTCTCCCGCGTCCAACGCCAAGACTGGCGTTGCCATGACAGTGAGAGCGAGTCCACCGACGAGAAGAGCGCGCATTGTTATAGCCTCGGACAACAGCGAACCTGCAGCTGCTCTCGGGCTTCCGTTAGGAAGTGTGGCTACGGTAGACGCTCGGCCCGCACCGGCTCCAGCCCACGAGCAAACGGGTACGCGGACCGAAATAGGTTTTGAACTCACTTGGCGGAGTGCCGATGACTTGGGGCAAAAACGCACAGCTCTCTTTCGCCATCGTGGCAGGTGTTGAGTGCCTGTCGGGCATTGGCCCTTACAACACACTTCACCGAGGCGGCCCCGGAGGTGGTTCGAGGTCGAGAAGGGGGCGTCCGAGTAAAGAGTGTATTCGTCCGGCGCGGCGGCATTAGGCGGTGATCAGGCAATAGCCGTCGTCGAGCGTGTCGGAGACGAAGCCGAGGCGCCCGTGCTGGTTCGGCCCTCGCGGCGTCCGTCTCCTGATCGATTGAGCCTAGCTTCACAATGAGGGCAGACCAGGGAGCAAGGTCCGAAGCCGTCGATGCGGTCGATGCGCAGGTTGCGCGGGCGCTAGACCAGCCAGGCTCAGGGCCCGCCATCGGGCCGGAGCCAGTGCTGCGGTAGGTCAGGGTATAGGCCCGCGGGGCGAGCGAGAGGTCCGCATCGCTGCCGCGCGAGGTCAAGACCACTTGCGGTTACGCTTCGGCGGAGCGGGAGGACGGGTCTGGAAGGCGTTGAGCTCGCGAACGACGGCTGAAGATCAGGACCGACTGCTTGCTGCGACGCATGCGAGACGTGCGGACCGCTGTCAGCGCGTCCTGAACGCAACCATTCGTCAGCCCTCCGGCACCTTCGGTTCAGGGTGGTGGGCAGACCCTGGCTTTACGTCACAGTTCGAACGTTCCGCGCCCACCCCAGTTCTGCCGCCAAAAAAGACTCCGCCCATCAGCGAATGCAAACACTGACAGCTCGATTGCCTAGTAAATCGGCACTTGTTCAGCAATAAAGATCAGGATGCGCAGGAATAATCTGACCTTAGCAAGACGGCATCGCTACTTGGAATATGGCTATCAATAATTAAAGTAAACTTTGGGTCATGACGCGATACATTTTGGGCTAAGCGGCTAGATTTTCTTCATTGTCAAACCAAGCCGGGAAAGATATTCTATTTATATGAGTATTGACGAGAGATTAATAGACGTATACTGATTAATCAATCACTGATATGCCGCGTAAAAGCGTAAATTCGGCTACGCATCAGGTATACGTGGAGGCTGAGATGTATGATTTCAGTTGGCATCAAAGGCACAGCGAAAAAACCAGAATATCTGCAGAAGTCACGCTTTCGATATTGTTGGACATATTTCATCCCGAAAGTATGCTCGATGTTGGCTGTGGCGACGGCATTTGGTTGCAGAAAGCCGGGGATCTCGGATTTGCAGAATTCAACGGCGTTGACGGCCCTTGGACGGACATGGATAAACTGTTAATCTCGGAACAAAATATAACAATACTCGATCTTGAGCAAAGTTTCAATCTAGATCGACGATTTGATGTTGCGATCAGCCTTGAGGTTGCCGAACATATTTCTAGCGAATCTTCGGAAAAAATGGTCGAAAATCTGGTCAGACACAGTGATGTTGTGCTGTTTGGCGCCGCCATACCTTATCAAGGAGGCTTTCGCCATATTAACGAAATGTGGCAGTCTTGGTGGGCAAGTAAGTTTGCGGAAAGAGGCTACCAGTGCTTCGATGTGATCAGGCCCCAAATCTGGAATCGCAATGACGTGCATTATTGGTACAAACAAAACGCGCTCGTGTATGTCAATGTTGAAAGGAAGGATTATTCCGAATCATTTGAGCGTTATGCGACAGATAAATCATTGATCGGATGGCCGTTGGATATCGTCCACCCAGAAAAATATGAGTCGATCGCCTCTTATAAGCAGATAGCTTTTAAGCCACTTCTCCGTGAGCTTCCGAATGGCGTGGCTGAAAAACTCAAAGGCATGCTGCTTCGGAATAACTAGTCGGGTCAGAGGAATTCAACTCAGCATCGGCTGCGATTTGGTTCATGGCCGCGGAAGCAAGCCGATGCAAAATTATCTTCGCTGGTAGGTTGCGGCCGGCAGTGATCTGGCGTCAGGACCATAGCGAGCCCCCGACAATCCGATCACCGTTCCTGTGCCGGCAGGCGCCACGCGTTCGATTGTCGAGTCCTCGACGGTACGGCTTGGCATGAACCACGTCTGGTGCGGCGATCCTGGCGCTGGACTGTCCTCGGTCTGCCGACGGTCAAACTCGAGCAGTCCCATGCCTGGCAGGACCCACGCCAGCGCGTTGAGCGTGTCGGAGGCTGCGTCGACCATAATTGACATGGCTGCCGGCTGGCGTTCTCAGAAATGCGCCGTTCCAAGGCGCACACCACAGCATCTAGTCGCCGACCTCGACCGAGCTGGAGACTGGCTTGACACGCATCTCCTTCGAGCCGGTCGACGTCATGGCGCTGACAATGAAGCCCGCGAGCGCCGTGACGTGGTCCGCGACCTGCGCGATGCAGGCCTGCCCCGCGGTCTATCCCACTGCCGACGGTCCAGGCCGGATCCGCGCCGGGCCGCTTCCTCGTGCCGGCAAAGTCCCAAGCGCACCCGATCCCCGATCGGCGGCAGGGCATCGACGATCCCGAAACCCACCCGGTTTAACAGCCCACCGTACCGCGGAGCCGGCCTCTGCTGGAACTGCTCGGCCACCGCCTAGGCGCCGAGCGGGATCGTGTCGCGCTCGACCACCGCCCGCGGGAAACGCCCGGGGAACATCTGCTCGCTGTCGACGATGCGCCGGTCCACGAAGATCGGCGTCCGGAAGGCGCGGTCCGGCTCGAACTTCAACGGCAGAATCAGGTGAACCTAGCCCAGGGTGAGCCGCAGGATCTGGCCCGAGCCGTCGCGACCGCGCAGGTGCTGCAAGGTCAACCCGCTTTGGAGGCACGCGCCACCGCCCGGCGGACACGGCTGCCTCGACGACGCCGGCATCAAAGCCAAGCGGAATGCCGCCCGCAGGCGCGTCTACGGTCTCATGGTCGCGCATGAGGCGCGCCTGTGAGGCCAGCCGCACGGCAATGTTCGTGCTGGAACAGTGCCGCGCGGCTGGTACGGCGCTCAATGTTGTCTTAAGTCGCGAGATCCGTGATTGAGCGAAGTGTGACGAGGGCCTGAAGCCCTCCAAGAGGGCGAGGGCCGTCGAGATGCGACCTCTCGGCCCCCGCGCATCTCAGTTTTCGCGCGCTTCGCGCAGTACAGCGCGGACGTGTCCGGCTGCACAAGCAAGCGCGGTGTTTCGCGTACCCCCGTCGGGTGCATCCGTCTCAAAGGACCCGAGCCGGTACGCAATACGGTGCTCTACAGCTTGCAGCAGTTCCCGAGCCGTGTCGTCTTCGATACTGCGCAGCGTACGCGCAAGATCGAGATACGCACTTCTCATAATGCCAAAAGCCAAGCGTGTCGCGGCGTTATCCGCGATCGGCATCATTTCAGTCATGGCGTGTTCCTTACAAAACACGCTCCCCAGACCGCGGAGTCTATATATCGGCAAATTAGGATTGTAAATACAGCATTCGATAAGACTCCGCGGGCCATCTCCCGGCGGCTGTGCGCATGGGAATTTCACATAGGACAATCATCAGGAGCCTTGGCCGCTATGCCTATCACGGGGCAGCACCGAGGCGATGCCGAACCTCACTTGAAAGAGCCGCGAAGGAGCGGCGTCATGAAACTCGAGTTCCTCGTCGCCGACCAGCTGTGTGGTGTCGGCGAATCCTTGAGCGTCTGCCAGCCGGCGCTCACCGACCTCGGGCTCAATACGGGGCTGGTGACAGCGAACGAAATCCTCTGGACGCGAGGATCCGCGGCTGAGGACATGGGCACCCTTCAGCGAAGAAATTCATCCGGCTTCTTCGACTTCGGAGACAATGCCGGTCTGACGCGTTTCGGCCGAAGATTCTCCATCCGGCCTGCGTTGCTGCGGCCCACCATCCTCGATCAGCTTTTCCCTGCTGACTTTCTCGCTCTCCGCAACCTCCTTCAAGGACGGAGCGACACCATCTTTCTCGACGCCAGTCATCGCGCTCTCCCTGTCTCCTGCGAATGCGACGGACGATCAGAGCTGTGGCGGAACCTGATGTCCGCGGGCAGCCGGTGCGCTGCCCGATCTACTGGAATCGAAGTGCTCGTCGGCGCGTCCCGTTCCACGCGATGTCATTTGAGGGAGGCGGCGAATGCCTGAACCGTTCACTGTCGCCGATCCCGCCGGCTGCGCGGCGCGCGCGCTTAGCTATCGGCACGATTGTCTTAAATTGGTCGCGGTCGGCCGGATGATCCCCAGGCACCCGTCAATTGTCCGATTGCGCTCATGCAGGCGGATCGCGCGCAAGCTCCCTGCGGAAGCCGATGCCGCAGGCGACAAGAGGGATCTGTACAGCTGGGGGGCGGACAGGTGCACTGCATGGCGTCCGATCAGGCCGCCAACCGCAGGCTTTCCTTGTGCTGGCGCCGGGCCGCGATGCTCGTTGCCGGGCGCGCCGACAACAGATCGAGCTGCGAGCAGTGCAGGGCCAGGACGTTCTGCTCCTCTGCCATCGCGATCGCCGCCCCGCTGAACCCGCCATTCGTGATGACGCAAGCCGTGGTGCAGCCAACGCATTCTGCCGCCGCGGCGACCTCTGAAACGGCAAGGCACTCGATGTCCCGATCCGTCCACTGCAGGCGTACAACGACGCGCTTGCGATCACGCATCAGCATGAAGTGTTCCTGATCCTGGTAATCCAGTCCCCATCCTGTCGAATTCAGAAAGCGGAATATCAGCTGCTCGTAACTTGCCGGCGAGACGCTGACTTGGTCGAGGAAGGTCCACGACGCAACTTCTTTATCGAGGACCGAAGCAAATTCCGCGTCAAGGCGCGCGACAGCCGTAGCCTTGGCGTTGATCGGGTCGATGCCCTGAGCGATCCGCGCCCGGGCCTGGAGACCGCGCTCGCGGAGCCGAGGCCCATCCCGCGAAGGCGTCTCCTCAATGGTCGAGCCTCACCCAACGCTTCGATCCGCCGGACCCGGTCACGAGATAGAGGCCGCCGTTGGCGTACCGGCCCGCGCGCTCAGCGTCTGGACCTTGCGAGCCGAATGGCGGCCAATCCCGCGCGCCGTCCTATGCCGCCAGCTCTCCCACCACGCGACTCCAATTTGGGCGAATCACGGTGGACGCTGATGGGTCGAAGTTCGATCGACGCCTCTTCCGCCAGCGCTCCGCCGACGAGCCGCCCACGCGGTTCAATGGTTCCCCGGCGCCTTGCCGAAGTTGCCGGACGTCACAAACACGAACGGCCGGAGCAATGCTCCGGCCGCCGAGCCGTTCTGGCGGAGTGAGCGCTTAGCGCAGGAGCTGGAGGACGCCCTGCTGGGCGGAGTTGGCCAGGGAGAGGGCGGAGATGCCCATCGACTGGCGGGTCGACAGCGCCTGCGAATTGGCCGCTTCCTGGTTCAGGTCGGCGTTGGTCAGGTTGGCCGAGCCGGTCTGAAGGACGTTGATCAACTGCTTGGAGAAGTCCTGGCGGTTCTGCACCACCGACAGGTTCGAGCCGAGGGTGCTCGCCGCCGAGTTCAGGGCGGTTCCGGCGCYGGTGAGGGTCGACAGGGTCTTGTTGACGTCCGAGTTCAGCAGGAAGTTGCCGAGGCCGTTCGARCTCGYCGAGYTGTTCGAGTTGGTGATCGRCGACAGGCCCAGGCCGCTGGCCGTCGCGTCGACGGASGMGACGTTCAGGTTGGAGCTGCCGGTGTCGTTGAACTTGATGTTCATGTCATTGCCCTTGCCGGCAATGAGGTTGACGCCGTTGTAGCTGGCATCGCCGGCGAGCTGGGTGATCTGGTTCAGCAGGTTGTTGTACTGGCTCGCCAGCGACGAGCGCTGGGTGACGCCGGAGATCGAGAGGTCGCTGGACACGACGGTGCTGGCGGCRGTGCCGTAGGTCGAGGCCGTGGTCGCCGAGGCGGTGAAGCCGAGCGCCGTCTGGCTGSCSGAGTTCTGGAACTCGACGTCGGCCTGGGCATTCAGRACGATCTTGGTGCCGGTGCTGTCGACCGAGAAGATCGCGCCGGCGCCGAACGAGCCGCTGGACGMCGTGGACGCCGAGCTGACCGCCGCGTTCAGGGYCGCGACCGYCGCGYTGAYGCTCGAGGAGGCAGCGACGTTGGCCGAGACCGAGGTGCCGTTGATKGTCAGGAGCACCGTCGAGGCGGTGGTGCTGGCGCTGTAGGCGCCGGCGGCGGTTCCGGTGGTGGAGAGCTGGGTCGAGAGGGCCTGGTTGGCGATCGACTTGGCTTGGTCGACGAGCTTCTGGATCGAGGTGATGCCCTGGTTGGCGGCCTGGATCGACTGGACGCCGTTGGAGATGCCGTCGAGCAGGGAGTTCAGGCTCGACGAGCGCCCGTCGAGGGCCTGGGATGTGAAGAAGTTGGTCGGGTTGTCGAGGGCGGAGTTGACCGTCTTACCGGTGGCGAGGCGGTTCTGCGTGGTCGCCATGAGGGTGGCGGTATCCTGCAGCGAGAGCAGGTTCTGACGCGTGGCGGCCGACAGGGTGATGGAGGACATGGATCGCTATCTTTCTGATTTGATGCACCCGTTTCTTGGGTGGGCCAGTAATCGCGCCCCAACCCTTTCTCACGCGTTAAATCAATCGCAGACAGCTCGGTAACGTGGGTCGATCGTTAACGGAATAACTCCGAGATCGTTCAAGTATTGATAGTGCGGGGGCCTCGTTCAAGATCCATTAACCATCCGCTGCCATAAGCCGCGAGGCTGTCCAAATCTGTCGCGTCTGCCCAACCGGAATTGCTCCGCTGCGGCCGGCGAGCGGCGACTGGGGCGAACCTTGAACGGAGACCAGCTTTGATCGCTCAAGCGTCTGTCGCTGTTGGCGACCCGAATCTCTCCGCGCCACCGGTTTTTCCGCATGTCGCGATCGCGATCCCCTGCGGGACCATGGTGCACGCGGACTTCGCCGTCAGCCTCGGCTCGATGATGCATTCGCTGGGCGAGATGCCCATGTCGCTCGTCGTCGGGAAGTCGTCGATCGTGGCCGATGCCCGCAATCTGAGCCTTGAATTCGCGCAGAAGTACGGTGCCGAATATGTCCTGTTCATCGACAGCGACATGACCTTCCCCAAGGATGCCCTGCTCAAGCTTCTGGTGCGGAAGGTGGACATCATCGGTGCGACCTATTCCCGTCGCACTGCGCCGTTCCATTTCCTGGGCGACATTCTGCAGGAGCAGCCGGCCGACGCACCCAAGGGCCTTCTGGAGATGTCGCGCATCCCCACGGGTTTCCTCCTGGTCAAGTCCACGGTCTTCGAGAGCCTGAAGCGGCCCTATTTCCGGTTCCGGGTCGATGAGGAGGCCGGTGTCAATATCGGCGAAGACTTCGACTTCAGCGATCGGGTTCGTGCTGCCGGGTACAGGATCTGGTGCGATCCGTATCTCAGCAAGGAGCTCGGCCATATCGGCGAGCAGTCCTTCAAGCTCTGAGCGAAGCCGGGATTCGGGTGACCGCGCCGTGCCTGCGCTTCACGGATTGGGGCGGGGCGCTCGACACGATGAGGTGTGGGAATGAGGATTGCGATCATCACACCATCGCGGCTCAAGCGTTCGACCCTCGCCGGAAAGGCCGGCCAGTATTTCCTGGAGCACGCGATGGAGAGCGCCGCCGGCCAGGACCTCGACAGGCCGGTGACGCTCCGTTTCTTCGTCGGGATCGATCCCGACACCGAGATCCCGGCGAGGCTGGCCGACCACCCCCAGATCRCGTTCGTGCGCAGCGACCGCAAGGCGCAGGTCCCGGCCTTGAACGCGGCCATCCGCGCGGTGGATGCCAGTTGGGACCTCGTCGGCTTYCTKGAGGACGAYGATCRCTGGMTGCCGCMWTAYCTCGGTKTCGCGCTYCRGGCSCTGGACRGTTTCGACTTCGTCTCCTCGACCCAGCTCGAGGTGGRCGAGGCCGGCGAGATCGTCCGGATCAACGATTTCGCCACGCCGTCGGGCTGGCTCATGCGCCGCAGCACGTTCGAGCGCGTCGGCGCCATCGACCCGTCGGCGAAGTGGCACTACGACAACGAATGGCTCGGCCGCCTCGCCGAGACCGGCCTGCGCCGAGCCCACCTCGTCGAGRYCACGGCGCCGGCAACCCTGCAGGACGCGAGCCAGGTCCGCCCGTGGCTCGCCAACGTCCTGCGGAATGGCGGCCCGAACGTGCACCTCGTGCGCCATGGCTTCGCCCTGCCCCTGGTGTGCCGCCTGGTGCATCCGGGGTCCGGCACCTCGGATGTGGGCCAGGGCGGGACTTCCAAGGCCGAGAGCAATGCCGAGTATCAGCGGCTGATCAATCGCTTCGGCCGCATCCCCTGGTAAGACCCCCGAGGCGCGCCGGAGCTCGCTTAATCGCGTGCGGAGCCACAGGGCGTGACGAGGCCGCCGGATGCCGCGTGCGGCCCATTCCGGCCGGCTGTTCCCGCGGCGCGGGCCGATCGACGGAGCCCTCTAGACCCGGCGGGCAACGGCCTGCTGGAACGCGGAATACACCCTGCGCATGGCGGGAATCTTATAGGGAAAGAGGTCCACGGGATCCATGTCGTGGACGACCATGCCGGTATCGGCCTCGAAGATCAGGAGCCGCCCGTCCGTGCTCTCGGCACAATCGATGATCAGGTAATCGAGCCCGATCCGGCGGTGGATCTCGGCGAAGGCGGCGCGGTGGCGCTGTGCGAACCCGTCATCGAAGGCCGCCATGGCATCGGCCTCGGCCGCCCGCTTCTCCGCGTCCTCCATCATCCCGGCGTTCAGGTAATGGATCATCCAGTGATCGCGGACGGCCATGTGGCATAGGAACGGCACGCCGTCGATCAGAACGACGCGGAGCTTCCGGTAGAGACCGTCGGGGCTGCGATAATCGCAGAATTGCGTGATGTAGAGATCCTCGGTACGCGTGTCGTCGAGGTAGCGCCGCAGGTCGGATTCCTGATCGACCTTCTGCAGATCGTTGCCTGCATGCGTATCCAGCGGGCGCACGAGGACGGGAAATTGAAGGCCGTCGGGGAGGCCTGAATCCGTCGTGCAGCAGGTCGATCGGCCGACCCGGACGACCTTCGGCACGAGGAGCCCTTCGCCATCACGGAGCGCGGCAGCGATCCCGTGCCGAGATGTCTTGAGGACATGGCGCGGGTGATTGAGGATCGGTCGTGTCCAGTGGTCGGCCGCCGCCGCGAGGGCTTCCAGCAGCGGCTCGGCGACGGTTGAATAGGCGACGCCCGTGATCAGTACGTCGTGGTCCGGGAGATCCCGCGGGATGTCCTCGCCGGGCAGGACGAACAAATAGGCGGTGCCAAATGTCTCGTTGTCCAGCAGAAAGTCGACCGGCGTATTGGCCATGAGATCGCCGGTCGTGACGATGATGAGGACGCGGATCCGCGCCGCAGGCGGATTGCTGCGCA
Source organism: Methylobacterium sp. P5_C11 (assembly GCF_054049775.1). Taxonomy (NCBI): domain Bacteria; kingdom Pseudomonadati; phylum Pseudomonadota; class Alphaproteobacteria; order Hyphomicrobiales; family Methylobacteriaceae; genus Methylobacterium; species Methylobacterium sp. P5_C11. Next base: position 48,466 of record NZ_JBFULS010000018.1, read on the forward strand.
GGGTGAAATGCCGCGCGCCCCGGAGGATCTCGGCCTGGAGCTGGAGCGCCTCGCCGCTGCGGTGCATCAGCAACAGGATCGTCGCCACGTCCATGCCGGCGCCCGGCTCGATGACGTCGTCGTCCGAGTGGGTCAGGATTTCCTTGGCCAGGGCAGCCATGTCGGCGCTTTCGAACGCGGCTCTGATCAGACGCGCCGGTCCGATCATGGGGCTTGGACCGTCGAACCGCGCGACACGCATTTGCATGAGAGACTCCGGGCGGTCGGGGGTGCCCCGCGTTCGGGGTGGAAATCCGGATGGGCCGGAAGGGATCGCGCCGGATCACACGACGCGCGAAACACTGCGCGGACGGTGGTTTACGAAGCGCTAACCATGCTCAGCGGCGCCGCGCCGGGGAAGCGGCGGCGCGCCGGAGTGCGTCCGCCAGGGGGCCGGTCGGTGCGTCCTCCGCGGGCGTCCCGGCCCGAGGCCGCTGGGGGGCGGGCTTCGGTTCGGCCGTGCGTTGCGCCGGCCGGGCTGGCTCGACAGGATCGTCGAGCCGCATCGAGAGCGCGATGCGCTTGCGCGGACGATCGACACTGAGCACGAGAACCCGCACGACCTCGCCAATCCGGACGACCTCGGCGGGCGACGCGATCCGCCGCCGCGCCATGGCCGAGATGTGGACGAGCCCGTCCTGGTGGACGCCAATATCCACGAAGGCACCGAACGCGGCGACGTTCGTGACCACCCCCTCCAGCTGCATGCCGGGTTCGAGATCCCCGATCGTCTCGACGCCGTCCTGAAAGCGCGCCGTCTCGAATGCCGGTCGCGGATCGCGCCCGGGCTTCTCGAGTTCCGCAATGATGTCGCGCACGGTCGGAAGGCCGAAGCGCGCATCGACGAAGCTTTCCGGTGTGAGCCGGCCGAGGGCTGCGGCGTTGCCCAGCAGGACATGGATATCGCTCTTCGTCGCCCGCAGGATGCGTTGCACCACGGGATAGGCCTCCGGATGGACGCCCGACCCGTCCAGCGGATCGTCGCCCCCCTGGATGCGCAGGAATCCCGCAGCCAGCTCGAAGGTCTTCGGTCCAAGTCCCGGCACCGCCTTGAGCGCCGTGCGTGTCCGAAACGGTCCCTTTGCGTCGCGATGCGCGACGATGCGGCCCGCCAGGGCGGCGCTCAGGCCGGAGACCTGCGCCAGGAGGGCAGGGGAGGCCGTGTTGACGTCGACCCCGACGGCATTCACGGCGTCCTCGACCACGGCGGCGAGGGAGCGGGACAGCTTCGCCTCGCTGACGTCGTGCTGATACTGTCCGACGCCGATCGACTTCGGATCGATCTTCACGAGTTCGGCCAGCGGATCCTGAAGGCGACGGGCGATCGACGCGGCGCCACGATGCGAGACGTCGAGATCGGGCAATTCACGGGCGCCGATCTCGGAGGCCGAGTAGACGGAGGCGCCGGCCTCCGAGACCATGACTTTCGCGAGGGCGAGATCGGGATTGGATGCGACGATCTCGGCGGCGAGGCGCTCGGTCTCTCGGGAGGCCGTGCCGTTGCCGACGGCCAGAAGCTCGACGCCGTGGAGGCGGCACAGGCGCCCGAGGGTCGCGACGGCCTCCCGCCAGCGGCGCTGCGGCTCGTGCGGGTAGGTCGTCTCCACCGCGACGATCCGCCCGGTCCCGTCTGCCACCGCGACCTTCACCCCGTTCCGATAGCCCGGATCCAGCCCCATCGTCGCGCGCCCGCCCGCCGGGGCGGCCAGCAGCAGATCCTTCAGATTGCCGGCGAAGACCGTGACGGCCTCGTCCTCGGCCCGCTCGAACAACCGGTTGCGCAGATCCTGCTTGATCCCGGTCCGGATCTTCGTGCGCCAGGCGGCGCGGGCGGTGTCGAGCAGCCACGGGTCGCCCGGGCGGCCCCGCAGCGCGATGCCGAACCGATGACAGATCGCGCTTTCGAACGGCCCAGGAAGCCCCGGCGACGAATCCTCGCCCTCGGCGGTGAAGCCGACGTCGAGCACCTCTTCCCGTTCACCCCGGAAGATCGCCAGGATGCGGTGCGACGGCATCCGTTCCAGCCGCTCGCTCCACGCGAAGTAATCCGAGAACTTCGCCCCCGCGCTCGCCTTCCCCTTGCGCACTTGTGAGACGAGCTGGCCGCCGCGCCAGAAATCCGCCCGCAGCCGGCCGACGAGGTCGGCGTCCTCGGCGAAGCGCTCGATCAGGATCGCGCGGGCTCCTTCCAGCGCGGCGACGGCATCGGGCACGCCGCGCGCATCCGCGACATAGGCGGCCGCCACCGCTTCGGGCGTGTGGTCGGGGCGGCTCAGGAGGGCTTGTGCAAGGGGTTCGAGCCCGGCCTCGCGGGCGGATTGCGCCTTCGAGCGGCGCTTCGGCCGGAACGGCAGATACAGGTCCTCCAGACGCGCCTTCGTGTCGGCGGCTTCGAGCGCCGCAGCGAGCGGCGGCGTCATCTTGCCCTGATTCGTGATGCTCGCGACGATGGCTGCGCGCCGCTCATTGAGGTCGCGCAGATAGGAGAGCCGCTCCTCGAGCCGGCGCAGCTGCGTATCGTTGAGGCCGCCCGTCGTCTCCTTCCGATAGCGCGCGATGAACGGCACGGTCGCTCCGCCATCGAGGAGCGTCGCCGCGGCGGCAACCTGAGCCTCTCCGACACCGAGTTCGTCGGCGATCAGCGCGTTCACGGCTTTCATGGCGTCTCCGGCGGGGGGGAACGGAGATGCTGCGTGAAACGTCAAGCCGTCGGAAACAAGGCGCCCGTCACGCTTGCGCCTCCGTGCTGACGGCGCGGGCGCAATCGAGGATGCGCTGCCGCGCTTGCACGTCCTCGATCGAGAACCAAAGGCTGAGCAGTTCCTCGGTCGACGCGATGTCGTCCCGGGCTTCGTCACCGAAGAACACATCGACGGAGCACCCGAGGGTTTCAGCCAGAGCACCCAGAATGCGCTGTGCCCGCCCCGCCGCGGTTCCGGTGTGGTTCGCCATCGCGTCGATCCGCTCGCAGCCTCGGCCCGCCTTGCCGCCCAAAGAACCGCTTCCCCGCACGCGCCGACAGAGAGGCGCAAGGTCTAGTCGATCCGGCCGCGCCGCGCTGCCCCCGGCCGATGCGTCGTCGTGGGGTCCATGCCAATTCCAGACCCACAGAAGACAACGCAGTTCCTGGGGATAAGGAACCGGCCCGGAGGGATCCGGGCTGCGAATTTTCGACCGACGGAGACAGCCAGCCGATCGATCGAGAGGTCGGAAAACCTGACCTGTTAAATCTTGCGATGTCACGGGCGAGCAATCGAACATCTTGATCGAAGTCGCGGGGGGCGCGGCGCGAAGCTTGACGATAGTCTCGCGGCGTCATCCGGATGTCACGGCTGGAGGCGAAGGTCTCGTCTCGCATGTGCCGGAAAGGCAGGCGCCCGTGCAGTTCGAGATCCGTGAGCGAAGCCGGTCGCTCTGGTCCTGGGTTCTCGTCAACGAGACCGACGAGCCTGTGCTTGAATCGCGTCGCAGCTTCCCATCACGGGCGCAGGCGACTGCGGCCGCGCTGGCTTTCTCCCAGCTCGTTGCCCGAGCCGGCCGCAACTTGGCCGGTGGTCATCGACAGGTCGGGTTTCTTTGAGTGGTTCGAACCTTCGCGACGGGCCGGCGCCCGGAGTGCTCTGGAGTTCTCAGGCCCGGTGGCGCAGGAGGCTGACGACGCTGGTGCAGGCGATCACGCACCCCACCCCCATCGCGCCGAGGCAGCTGATGGTGCGGATCGGTTCTCCCCGTGCCAGGACGATGGCGACGGCGAGGGGCAGGAGCAGGAACACGAGCAGCAGGGTCATGACCGGATCCGAAGGACGATGGGCGAGTCTTGGACGCGAATGGTTAATCACTTCTCACGAAGGGGAGGCTCGCGGAAGGTCCGAACCTGGGGTGGGATCAGGCCCCACTGGGAGCCCCATCCGAATCGTGAACGTGGCCACGAGCGAGTTTTGAACGGCGCCGGATTTCCCGACCTGCGGGTGGCCTGAACCTATGTCGGGGTTCGTGGAAAGGCCGTGCCGCTCGCCCGCTTCGCCTGTCCGGTCGCTGACCGATGTCCGTCGGGCGGGCTGGTGGGCGCGGCGCGCCGTACACCCACGCGAATGCTGTTCCGCCGCATCGAACGCGTCGCGTTGACGACCGAAAAATGTCCGGTCGCGGCGCTATTGCGGTCGGCTTTGGCCGAGGCGGACCAAGCGGTCGATCAGAGCCCGGTCGCGCAGCAGCGCCATCCGCTCCTTCGCTGAAAGCCACGCCTGCGCCTCCGCGACCGTTTCGGCCTCACAGATCTTGGCTGCGGCTAACGTCTGGTCCGGATCGACGGCGCCCCGTGGCCGCCGCTGGCCGATGGGAAGCATCCGGGCGTGGGCCTGAGCGAGGCCGGGATCGTCGTGCATTGCCGCCAGGGAATCGGCGTCATCGAAGCCGCGCGCGGCGTTGCGCGCCGTCAGGGCCGCCGCGCGAACCGCGATCTCGGGAGGCGAGGCCTCTTCGGGGGTGGCAAGAAGGAGGCGGCGCTTGAGCGCGAGGCCAAGCCCAAGCTGGCCGCTCGCCCAGGAAATCGGGATCGCCAGCACCAAGCCCAGGATTGTCGGGCTCATCCAGAGAAACAGAGAAGTGGCGATCGCGAAGGCAGCGATTCCCGCGACGAGCCCGAGCACCGTGTGCCAGCGGTGCCGGATTACGATGTCGCGCAGCGGGATGGAGCCGTCGTCGCGCCGCTGCGGATTCCAGCCGGTGTCCCGCCCCAGAAGGATGCCCATGACCGAACCGGACTGGATCACCATCGCCACCGGCGCCACGAGGGCCGAGAGCAGGATTTCGACCATGCTCGACAGGATGAGCCGTCCGGCGCCGCCGGATGCCCGCCGCACCGAGCCGTCGAGCAGAGCCAGGATAAGCCCCAGGACCTTGGGGGCCAGCAGCACCGCCATGGTCAGGCCGAAGAGCTGAAGGGCGCGGACCGGGTCGAACCGCGGGAAGACCGGCGAGAACCCGGCACCTCCGAAATAATCCGGTCGCTCCGTCGCGGTCTGAAGCACCAGCAGGATGCCGACCACCAGTTGCAGCAGCCACAGGGGCGACGCGAGGTAGCCGGCGATGCCGGTGGCGAAATGCTGCCGGGTGGCGGGGTGCAGCCCCGCGGCGCCGATGACCCGGGCGTGCTGGAGATTCCCCTGTGCCCAGCGCCGGTCGCGGACCGCGACGTCGATCAGCGAGGGCGGGCTCTCTTCGTATGAGCCCGGCAAGCGGTGCAGCATGTACACCGCCCAGCCGGCGCGGCGGATCAGGGCCGCCTCGACGAAATCGTGGGAGAGGATGTGGCCGCCGAAGGGCGGCCTCCCGTGCAAGTCCGGCAATCCGCAGGAATCCGCGAAGGCGCGGGTCCGGATGATCGCATTATGACCCCAATAATTGCCGTCCCGGCCCGACCAGACGGCGAGGCCGGCAGCGATCACCGGACCGTAGATCCGGGCCGCGAATTGCTGGAGCCGCGCGAACAGCGTGTTGCGGTTGATGATCAGCGGCAATGTCTGGATGATCCCGGCATCCGGATCCGCCTCCATGGCGGAGGCCAGCGCCACGATCGCCGGTCCGCTCATCAGGCTGTCGGCATCCAGCACGAGCATGTGGTCGTAATGGCCGCCCCAGCGCGAAACGAAGTCGCCGATGTTGCCGGCCTTCCGGTGATGATTCTTCGGGCGATGGCGGTAATAGAGCCGGGCATCGGGGCCGAGTCGAAAGCGCAGGTCGAGGAAGGCCCGTTCCTCGGCGATCCAGGCGTCGGGCTGGGTCGAATCCGAAAGGATGTACCAGTCGAAATGGTCGCCGAGACCCGTGGCCTCGACGGCTTCCCGCATCGCCTCGATGCCCGCGAAGGTTCGGGCTGTGGCTTCGTTGTAGACGGGCATCAGGACCGCGGTTCGCGTGTGCAGCATCGCCGCCGTCGGGCTCGGCCGCGGCCGCCGCAGCAGCGTCCCGAAACCGAGCACGGCATTGGTGAAGGCCAGCGCAATCCACGAGAAGGTCAGGCAGAACAGGACGACGAGGACGAGCTGAAGGGCGGTCGGGCTGCCGGAGACCGACACGGTCTCGACCATCTGCCAGCCGCCGAAGGCCGTGAGCGCGAGCGCGCCGCCGAACACGAGAATCCGCGCGGGCCAGGGGCTCCGGATGCGGCCCGCCGGTCGACGGCCTGCGCCGGGGTCCCACCGCTCCAGATCCTGAATCGGCATGGCCATAGGTGCCTCGGGCGGCATGCCGAGGCCTTCGGTCGAAGAGGGAGCGGCCCCGACTTCGGGCGCGGCATCCCTGGCCGGAGGCAGGGTCATCGTCTCGTCCAGTCGCACGGTGTAGGCTTATCCTCGAAGTTGTCTCTGGCGGGTGGTCACGGCGTCCAGCGGAACAGCCAGGTCTCGCTGACCCGGGTCTGATTCCGCCGCAACGCCAGGCGCAGTTCGCTCGCGCGCTCGCTGCCGGGATCGAGTTCGAACAGGATCCTGAGGGTTTTGCGCTCGGGATAACGGTATCGGTCCTGACGTGTGATCGTCCCGGCCGAGGCACTGACGTCCACGTCGATCGCCCCCGGCTGGAACAGGCTGTCGCCTTCGAAATCGACCGCGAAAAGGCGCCGATTGCCCGTGCTGCCGTGGCCGCAGCGGCTCTCGCGTACCCGTGCAATCTCCGGAGGCAGCGGATCAGGCCATCCCTTTGACCAGTGCTGACGGCATTTGAACCGCATCGTCCCGCCCTTGGCGAGCTTCGCCTTGGGGCGCCAATACGCGAACACGTTCTCGTTCAGCTCGGAATCGGTCGGAATCTCGAGCAGCGTCACCGTGCCCTCATTCCAGTCATCCTGCGGCTCCAACCACAGGGAGGGCCGTTGCTCCCAGTGGCGCCGGTCGTCCTCGAAATCGTCGTAGGCGCGGGCGCGCTGCATCAGCCCGAAGCCTTTCGGTCCGCGGTCGACGAACGCCGAGACCTGGAGCGCCTCGGGGTTGTGGACGGGGCGCCAGATCGGCTCGCCGTAGCCGTTGTGGATCGCCAGACCCTCCACCGAGTAGGCCGCGTTCCGCAGGTCGTCGACACGGTTCCGGTCGAGCGGGCCGAACAGGTAGCTACCCTGCATGCCGCCGAGCCCGATATGGTCGAGCTCGGCCCGGGCAAAGACCGTGCCGTCGATCGCCGCGGTGGATACGTCGCGGCCGGGCGTCAGGGTGATCTTGAACGCCGCCGTCGCCGATTCGGAATCGGCGAGGGCGTGGACCACCACCGGTTGACCGGGCGTGGGCATCTCGATGAACAGAGCCCGGAACAGCGGGAACTCCTCACCCCGGGAATCGGCCGGCCGCAGCGCGAGCGCCCGCGCATTGATGCCGAAATCCTGGCCTTCCGCCACGAGGCGGAAGAACGAGGCGCCCTGGAACAGCGCGAAATTCGATACGCCGTCGGCGCCCGCGAACTGCGCGCGCAGGCGGAAGCCCGAGAACGCCGCCGCCGCGTCGAGATCCGGCAGGTCGATCCCAGGCGCTGCGAAGGCCGCCTTGTCGTAGGTGATCGGCTGGACCAGCCCGTTGTCCACGACGAACAGCGCCACCGGGGTTTCGAAGATCGAGCCCCGCAACAGCGGCTCGAGCACGTAGCCGACACCCTCATTGGCCCAGATCGCCCGCCCATCGGCCGGGTGAATCGCCTCGTAGGCCTCGCGCGACAGGCTCTTCAAAACCGCGGGAACGTCGCCGGTCTTCGGTCCGACATAGGCGGCTGCGGCCCGGGCGCGTGCCAGTTCAATCAGCGTGTCCGCCTCGAAGGCCTCGCCCTTGCCGGGAAGAGCCGGCCCCTTCTCGGGCTCCGCCGCCCGCGGGTGCGACGGGAGTAATCCTGCGGCAGCACCAAGCGCGCCGACCAGCAGGGTGCGGCGTGACGGGGCAGCGGGAAGTCCGGCATCGATCGTCATGCAGGCGGTCGTCTCACGTCTGGGCAGGCCCCCGTATACACGCAGCGCGGCTGAACCCCGGGTTAAGCAACCCGCTGAACCGCAAGTGGCTCCGTTGACTTAACCCGAGCCGGCTCTCTAATTCGGCCGACTACATCGGAACGGGGGAGGCAGCATGGGATCGATGCGAGTCACTGGCCACGGCGTGGATCTCGGCGAGAGTCTGCGTGGCCGCGTCGAAGAGCGGATGTCCGCGATTCAGGCCAAATATCTCGACTCGCACATGCACGATTCCTGTAAGGGCCACGTCACGCTCCGGCGCGACGGCGCTGCTTTCCGGACGGATTGCGTGCTGCACCTCGTATCGGGTCTGACGATCGAGGCGAACGGCTTCGCCCACGATGCGCGGTCGAGCTTCGAACAGACCGCGGAGCGCCTCGAGACCCGTCTGCGCCGCTACAAGCACAAGCTCAAGCAGCACGCCACCGGCCCGGGCGACGATGTGGCGGTCGAGGCCGCATACGCGGTGTTCGCGGCGCCCGCTGAGGAAATCGACGAGGCCGTAGACGGGGATGCCCATCCGCCGATCGTCGCGGAGAGCACCAAGACCCTCCAGCGCCGCACCATCGGCGAGGCGGTGACGGCACTCGACATGACCGGATCTCCGGTGGTCGTGTTCGTCCACGCTGGCACCGGCCGCGTCAACGTCGTATATCGGCGCAGCGACGGCGCGATCGGTTGGGTGGACCCGCCGAACGCCGCCGAGTGACTTTGCGGGTGGGGGAACGGAGCCGGAACCGGCGGTTCGTCCCACCTATTGATGCAGCGGGGCCGTGGCCGGAACGGTCATTGACCCCCCTGCGGCGAGGCCCGGTTCCTCGCGGACGGGCGACGGGGCAACGGTCGTTCGATGCCAGTTCTGGAATTTCTCGACCCCGAGTCGGTCGTGCCGGCTTTGCGCGCGCGCGCCAAGAAGCAGGTGCTGCAGGATCTCGCGGCACAGGCTGCGCGGCGTCTGCCGGCGCTCGGCGAGCGGCCCGTCTTCGACACCCTTCTGCAGCGCGAGCGGCTCGGATCGACCGGGATCGGCGACGGTGTGGCGATCCCGCACGGCAAGCTCCCCGGACTGGATCGTCTGTTCGGATTGTTCGCCCGGTTCGACCGACCGGTGGATTTCGAGGCCCTCGACGGGCAGCCGGTGGACATCGCCTTTCTCCTGCTCGCGCCGGAAGGGGCGGGCGCCGATCATCTGAAGGCTCTCGCGCAGGTGGCCCGTATCCTGCGCGAGCCCGGAATGCTCGCCCATATCCGCGCCGCCCGGGATGCGGGAGCCCTTTACGCCCTCCTGACTCGTTCGACGGCTCCGCAGGCCGCCTGATGATGCCGATCTGCCGAGCCGCCGCCGCTCTCGCCCTGGCGGTCGCCCTTCTGGGGCCGGCCGCCGCCCAGGGTGACACGACCTGTGCGCGCGATATCCTCGTCGCGCAGTCGATGCAGCGGCAGGCCGTCGATCAGCTGGAGCAGGCCGACGGCGACGACGCCAAGAATTGCCGCATCTGGCGCCGTCACGTCGAGACCATGCGGCGTGTCGCGAGCGTCTACGGTCGCTGCCTCTCGGGTTCGGAGCGCAATGAGCGTCTCGCCCAGGTCCAGGGATCCGACCGGGAATTTTCCACGGCGATCAAGGCGCGCTGCAAGGGCCTGTAGGCGCGTTGCCGGGGCGTCTTATCCATCCCGACGACACGCAATAGGCCTGAATCCGGCCCCGGGATCGGCCGTGCCGGCTCGGTTTTGAGCCCAAAAGGTATGGTCAGTCCACGCCGCGTATCATCAACGGCTCGGCCACCATCTTCACCGGCTTGCCGCGGCCGATCAGGATTGCGGCCCGGGAGCGCTCCGGATCGGCCTCGAACCGCGTGCGCACCCAACTCACCAGGAACTTGACATATTCGGAGGCCAGGAGCCGCGCCGCAGGCGGACTCTGYCACCAGCGGTCGGCATTGAACGCTTCGGTCACAACCGGATGCGGCAGGACGCGGTCGCTGTCCTGCAGGGCGTGATCGAGTTCGATCAGCGTCCGCGGCATGTGGTAGTTCGAGGTCACGACCGCGACGGTGCTGAAGCGGTGCGCCCGCATCCAGCGCCGGGTCTCGATGGCGTTTCCGATCGTGTTCCGCGCTCGGTAATCGAGGTCGACGCAACAGGCAATCAGAGCGCGTTGCGTCGGGTTCAGCCGAGCGATCTCGTCGCGGCTGGTCCGCTCGTTGACGCCTGTGATGAGCAGGCGCCGGCCATAGCCGCCGGCGAGCAGATCGATGGCATCGCCGATCCGCTGCGCGCCGCCTGTCAGCGCCACGATCCCGTCCGCCCGGTCGGCGGGCGAGCGCTCGTGGCGGGCAAGCGCGCTGACGAAGATGAGGAATCCGGCAAACAGCGCCAGCGCTCCGAGACCGGCGCCGAGGATGCAGGTCCAGAGGGCGATCCGCCGCCGGTGCGGCAGCCGCGACCGCGCGACGGCACGCCGCGGGAGACCCCACTCGTGCCAGGCCCAGCCGACCGTGTCGGTCAAGGGCGGATCCGATGCGCGCAGCATACGCGTGGTCATCCTCCGGAGGATCGGCGCCGATTGCGGCGGCCCGGAGGCAGCGCCGTCGGCCGCTTCCACACCGCTCCGATTAGGTTTCCAGTTGGTAAACGACCTCTTAACACCCTCCATTTCCATGTGATCGACAGAGTAGGCCGCCTCAAGCCAGGAACCGCCGCACCGTCACGCGCGAGACGACGCCGGTGACGACCGACGCGATCACTCCGATCAACATGACGCTGGCATAGCCCCGCACGCCGATATGGAAAGCGCCGAACAACGCCTCAACCTCCTGGCCGGCCGGGCCTGAGCGCGCGGCCCGGGCCAGCAGACCAGCGATCACGAACGCCGCGATCGCCAATCCGGCTCCGATCGCCCCGCCGCGCAGGCCGAGGCCGAAGAACCGCCGCTGGAAGGCCCGGGCGATGTAGTCGTCGTCAGCACCCACGAAGTGAAGGACCTCGACGACCTCGCGGTTGCTGGCCATGGCGCCGCGGGTCGCGAAGGTCACCGCCAGTCCGGTGGCGATGAGGACGAGCAGCACGAGCCCGATCCCGATGCCCACGAAAGCGTTCGCGGCGGTCGAGAGCCGTTGCAGCCAGAGGGCGTGGTCGTCCAGGCTTGCGACGCCCGGCAGGGCTTCGACGAGGCGGGTGCGCAGGCGCTTCAGGTCCGCACCCTGGCCGCTGGCGAGTTTGAGGGCGATCAGCCGTGGGACCGGAAGATCCGTCAGGTCGAGCCCGCTCCCGAGCCACGGTTCGAGCAGGCGCTCCGCCTCGGCCTTGCTGAAAACCCGCGTCTCCGCGATCCCCGGCTCCGCCTTGGCGATGCCGTCGGCCCGGGCCACGTCCGCGTCGACGTCGCGGCCGGGACCCGGCCGCACCTGGATCGTGACCTCGCGCGCCACGTCGCCCTGCCATTGGGAGGCGTTCGCCGCCACCATCTCGGCCGCGCCGGCGCAGAGCCCCGCCAGGAAGGTGAGGATCGCGATGACCGCGGCCAGAGACCGGCCCGCCGCGGTGTCGGTCGGGACCAGGGGGGCGTTGCGGCGCAGGTTGGCCGGCATCGACGGATCCGGCGGCATCGCCGGGGCGCCGGGCTTCGCCCGTGGTATCGCCTGCGTACTCATTCCTCGACCCGCAGGCGGCCTTCGCCCAGCACCATCCGGCGGGCATCGACGGCGTCCATGATGCCGAAATCGTGGGTCGCGATGATGACCGAGGTTCCGAGCTTGTTCAGCTCCAGGAACAGCCGAAGCAGCCGTCGGCCGAGCCCCGGATCGACGTTGCCGGTGGGCTCGTCAGCGAGCAGCAGGTCGGGCCGGGCGATCAGCGCCCGGGCGATGGCCGCGCGCTGCTTCTCGCCGCCCGACAGCAGCGGCGGCAGCGCATGCATGCGCTCGCCGAGGCCGACCCAGCGCAGCAGTTCCACCACCTCGGCCCGGTAGCTCGCTTCGGCCCGGCCCTGGACCCGCAGGGGCAAGGCCACGTTCTCGTAGGTGGTGAGATGGTCGAGGAGCCGGAAATCCTGGAACACCACGCCCATCCGCCGCCGCAGGCCGGTGAGTGCCTTGGCGGAGATGCCGCTCACCTCCTCGCCGAAGATCGAGACGAGGCCGCGGGTCGGCCGCACTGACAGCAGGATCAGGCGCAGCAGCGTCGTCTTACCGGCCCCCGAGGGGCCGGTGAGGAACTGAAAGGACCGCGGCGCGATGCGGAAGCTGACGTCGGACAGCACCTCCGGCCCGAGGCCGTAGCGCATGCCGACGTTTTCGAACTGCACCACCGGCCGCTCCGCACCGGGCAGCAGGCTCTTCATGCTCGCCTGTAGGTTCAAGGCCGTGCCGTGTCTCGTCTGTCCAGGCCCTGGGAATCGCCGCACCGGCAGGCGTTTTCAAGGCCTCCGGGATTTCACCACCGCTTAACCCTGTTCGGCGACACTTTCTAAAGCGAATTCACTTTCCGGTCCCGCTGCGGCCGATCGATGCGAGTATGGCGCGTATGCTGATCGCCTGTCCGAGCTGTGGGAGCGAATACCGGATCGATGCCGGCAGGGTCGGCATGGAGGGCCGCTCGGTCCGTTGCGCGGCCTGCCGCGAGACGTGGTTCCTGACGCCCGCCGACGTCCTCGCCGGCCACGAAGCGGAGCTCGCCGCCCATGCCGAGGCGGACCCGGTCGCGGATGCCGCCTGGGAAGAGGCGACGGCCTCCGTGAGGACAGCCTCGGATGCCGCCGCCCCCAACGTCCCGCGATCTGCCCGATTCCCGAAGCGCGGCGGAAAGGCTCGCCGCGCGATCCCGGGTCTTTCACCCTCGCTGGCCTTCGGCCTGACGCTCCTGGCGGGCTTGCCGCTGGTCTGCCTTGCCCGCACCAGCGTGGTCAGGGCCGTCCCGCAGACCGCCTCCCTGTTCGCGCGCCTCGGGCTGCCGGTGAACGTGCGCGGCATCGAGATCCGCGACGTCGTCGCGTTCAGCAGCCCCGCCGACGACGGCCAGCCCGCGGAACTCGTGGTCGAGGGTGATCTTGTCGGCGTCGCCCGGTCGGATGCGCCAGTGGCGCCCCTGAGCATCGAGATCCGCGACGCCGGCGGTCGCACCGTCCGGACCTTCTCGATCCCAGCACCGCGATCCGTCCTGGCCGCGACCGAGACGGCCCGGTTCCGCGCCAGCCTGCCTGCACCGCCTCGGGACGGACGCTCCGTGATGCTGCGTTTCGCCGACGCGTCAGGCGCGCGGACCGATGCCCGCGTCGCGGCTGCGGAGCACTGAGGCGGGCGCGCGGCAGGCGACCGGGATTCGAGCCGGGCGCGCGTGAAATTTATCTTAGGTTGCGTATCGACGGCTGATCTGCGACTCTATCGCGTAACCATCCAACGCTGGGACGAGCATCGACCGACGTTGGCGCCTTAGGCCGATGTGCTTTGAGTGTCCGCGAAACCGTTCCGGTGCTGATCGAGACCACCGAAGCGGTGGAACAGATGCGGGCCTTCGATTACTGGCGCAGCACGGTGCTGGCGCGCGTGGACGCGACGCCGCTGGCGGACGATATCCCATTCGCGGCGGGTCGCAGGATCGCGGTCTTCGACCACGGCGCGATGTTGCATACCCTTAGCAACCCGATCGCAGTCGAGCGGACCGCCCTCCACGTGCGCCGCGACGGGGGCGACGACATCGCCGTCGTGCTCCTCCTCCAGGGGAGCGGGTTCATCGAGCAGGGCAACAGCGGCGGCTTGCTGGGCGCCGGCGACGTCACGGTTCACGCCATGGACCAGCCCTTCGCCATCGGCAGCCGCGACGCCTACGAGGAAATCCGCCTGCAGGTGCCCCGCGCCGCCTTCTTGGCGCAGGTCGGATTCGCGCACGCCTTCGCCGGGCGCAAGCTCCGCGCGACGCCGCTGAGCGGCCTGTTCGCGACCTATCTCCGGTCCTTCTCGGAGACGGTGGGCGGCATGTCTGAGGCGGAGGCCGGTACGGCCCTGGAAGGTATCCTGCACCTGCTGCGCGCGCTTGCCGACGGACAGGGCCCGCACGCTGACGACGACCTGTCCGGCGATGCCATCCGAGCCCTCGCCCTCGCCCATATCGAGCGGCGGCTGCACGATCCCGCCTTCGGACCCGATTCGCTGCCGGCCGCGCTGCGCGTCTCGCGAAGCCGGCTCTATGCGGCCTTCACGCGCGACGAGGGCGTGGCGGCCAAGATCCGCGACGCCCGGCGTGACCGGGCCTACCAGAGGCGCCGGTCACGCCGGAGCGGGACCCGGATCGGGTCAGTGATGGCCGGGTGCGGCTTCACCGACGCAGCCGCCTTCAGCCGCGCCTTCCGCCGCCGGTTCGGCCTGGCTTCGCGTGACGTCCTCGACAGCCACCCCTGAACGTATCAGATCTGGCTACTGCGCGGATCGGCCACCGGCCCTCTGGGTGTAATGGAAGTGCCCGCGATCGGCCGCACGAACCCGGCGATCCCGAGACCGAGGCGGATCACGGCGATGCCGAACCGCGCGATCCGGATCTGGCCGGGCAGCTGGCGCGGGCCGATGGGCCGGTAGGCCAGTTTCGGGCTGGCGCGCTCGGCCTCCGCGATCGCCTGTCCGAGGGGCAGGTTCGCGATCCTCTGCGCCGCCGCGGGCTCGATGCCGATGGCCCGCGCCCAGGCATCGGTCCGGGCGAGCCGCCCGAGCCCGTGCAGGCGGCGGAAGCGGCGCCGCCAGACGTAGCGCCGGACGGCCCGCACGAAGGTCTCCATCCGGGCATCGCAGAGCGCATCCGGCTCCTCGCAGCGCGAGCGGATCGTGTCGGCGACACCACCCGGGGCGCGCCCGGAAAGGCGGGCCGAGATGGTCACGCACACGTCGGTCGCGTGCCGGACCCGCAGCCCGTGCTCCAGGAGCCGCGCGATGAAGGCACCGTCCTCCCCGAGGGGGATCTCCGGCATGCCGTCGACTTGTCGGTAGGCACTGCGGGTCACGGCGAGGGTCGCGCCGATCGCGGTCCGATGGCACGGCCAGGGGTCGTGCGGATCGGGGTCGATCCGCGCCTCCGCCTCGGTGATCAGGGCGTCATAGAGATCCTCCAGGCGGCCCCGGGCCGGGAGCGACGGCGGCAGAAGGGCCGCTTCGGCCGGATCGAGTTCGACCCGGCCCGCGACGGCATCGGCCCCCTGCCGGATCGCGGCGCGGTTGCGGGAGACCCAGTCGGGCGGAACCCGACTGTCGGCGTCGGTTGACAGGATGATCCCCGCATTCCCCGCATCACCCAGCCATGCGGCCGCGGCATCCATGGCTCTGCGTCGCGCCCAACCGGCATGGGCGCCGGAAAAATCCTCGGTCAGCACGCGCACCGGGATCGACAGCGTCGGTACCAGCGCCGAGACGATGGCCTGCGTGTCGTCCGTACAATTGTTCAGGAACAACACCAGACCGAGACTGCCGTCCGCCACGCCTTCCTGGGCGTCGATCGCCCGCAGACAGGCCGCGATTCGCTCCTCCTCGTTGCGCACGGGAATGGCCACGATCGCTTCGGGACGGGGGGTAGCTGCCAGAGGGGTCGTCGACACCGTTCAGGATCTCCGCCGGACCCGTCGCGCGAGCCCGCCTCGGACCTATGCCGGCCTTTCCCTGAACGGGACCGGACCGGCAACCCTCGCGGGGCCGGCGGATTAGAGTGTCTTTTCGACGAGGCCCTCGATCCATTCCGGCTGCGTTTCCCCCACCGAACGGCCGACCTCCGTCGCGCCCTTGTAGGCGATCAGCGTGCTCTGCATCCGCACGTTCAGGCGCCGCAGCAGATCCTTCGCGCTGTCGAAATCGATCTCGAAGATCTGAAGGTCCTTGAAGCGTGGCTCAGCCGAAAGCTTCGCGAGGATCGGTTTCTGGGTCTTGCAGATCGGGCACCAGGGGGCACTGACTTCGATCAGGATCGGCTTGCCGCTCTTCTGAGCCGCCTCGAAAGCCGCATCGGTGAACGGTGCGCTCTCGAGCGCCATCGCCCGGGTTGACGGATTGACCGAGACGGCGGCGGCGACGGCGAGGCCGGCCAGCGCGAGGACGTGACGGCGGTTGTTCATGGTCTTCGTCCCCTCGGGACTTCGTCGGAGCGGGTGGCGGCCTTGGGCGGATGCTACGCGATGCGGCCTGAACGGTCCCGTCGGCCGTGAGGCCCTGCGACCCCAAAGCGCGGGCGCCGAGTCACATTGTCGAGACGTCGGTGGCGAGCGCCCGGTCGTCCGCAACCAGCGCTGCGATATCCTGCGCCTCCACCGCATCGAGGGGACGGCGGATGCGCAGCGCCCGTGTCGCCGCCCCCACCCGCATGACCAGGACGATCGTTTCCATGTCGGGACAGCCGGGGTCTGCGCAGGCGATCTCGTTGATCGCCAGCGTGTCGGCCTCGCCGAGGCCGAGCGCCGCCCGCAGATCCTCCTTCAGGCGCGACGCGAGGGCCGCCCGCTCCGCCGAGCGAGCCCGCCACGCCCTGAGGCTCACGAAAGCCATTGCGATGCTCGCTGTGCTAAGACCCAGGCTTCATGTTCGGCCTTTTTCCAGCAGACCGTCGAACCCTTCCGCGTCCGAATTGTAATAGTGTTACGCAGGGACGACGCGGTCAAGCGTGGCCCGCGCTCCGTTTAAACCATTGCCGAGCCCAGCGGACATGCCGGGCTGCACCTCTCGAAATCCAGCTTTTGCGAGCCTTCGGACTCGACAGCAGTGGACTGGTTCTATGAGGTGCGAGAGGCGCGTAAAGGATGAGTGATCTTGCGACCCTGGCGGGACGGGCCGGATGACCGGCGAAGTTACCATCACGGCAATCTGAAGGAGGCTCTCCTCGAGGCCGCGCGCCGCTTCATCGCCGAGCGCGGGATCGGCGGGTTCACGCTCGTGGACGCCGCCCGCCTTGTGGGGGTGACGCCGGCGGCGTTGTACCGTCATTTCCGGGGGCGCGAGGCTCTCCTGGAGGAGCTTGCCGGGCGTGGTTTCGCGGAGCTTGCCGCACGTCTGGCACGGGCCTTGACGTCGCGCGGCACGCCGCTGGAGCGGTTTACCCGCATGGGTGAGACCTATCTGACCTTCGCCGAGGAGGAGCCGGCCTACTATGCGGCCATCTTCGAGACTCGCGGCCTCCACGCCGTCCCCTCGGAAACCGAGGCCCCGACTGGGGCCGCGGCGGTCGGGAGGCCGAGCCCCTTCGATCTCCTGGTCGAGGCGCTGCAGGCGACGTTCACGGACGGGTTCGGGGGCGTGGCACCCCGCTTCATTGCCTTGGAAGTCTGGGCTCTGGCCCACGGCCTCGCGACCCTCTCATCAGCTGGGCATCTGCCGCGCGGGCCCGGGTTTCCGGACAAGTATGAGCTGCTGCGTGCCGGCGTCCTGGCCCTCGTCCATGGGGCAGCCCGGCCGCACGAGCGCGAGGGTGATGCCGGCCGGCCTTGAAAGGTCTGATCCGGACCCGCATGTTAACCGCGTTCACATGAACAGCGGAGCACAGCCGTGACTTCTCAATCCTCTTCCCCCTGGGCGACCGGCAGGCTCAGCCGCTCGGGTCCTTTCCCGCGCCGGTCCCTGGAGATCGGCGCGATCGTCGTCGGTTTCATCTACTGGTGGCCCGTGGGTCTCGCGCTGGTCGCCTGGAAGCTTGCCGGCTATCCGGCCTTCGCGGAGCTGCGCGACGCAGCGCGCCGAGCGGTCGCAGATTTCGAGAGCCCGCGTCCGGCGTCCCGCTTCGCCCGCGCCTTCGAGGCGGCCAGCCGCCGTGACAGCAGCGGCAACGCCGCCTTCGATGCCTATCGCCGCGCCGAGCTCGACCGTCTGGAGGCGCAGCGGCGGGCTCTCGAGGAAGAAAGCCGTGCGTTCTCGGACTTCGTCGAGGAACTCAAGCGGGCCAAGGATCGCGAGCAGTTCGATGCCTTCATGGCCAAGCGCCGCACTGAGGGTGGCGAAAGTCGCTCGGTCTGACCGTTCGACGACCGGCGTCCGGGTCGGTCGACCCGGACGCGCCTTTGTGCCTGTTTGCCGCCGGAGCGGATGTCCGACCCGGAGTCACGCCGCACGGACCGTTTCGAGGAACCGGTCCACTTCCGCGGTCAGGTGCTCGGATTGCTCGGAGAGCCGGGACGCCTCGGTCAGCACCTGACCGGCGGCTTCACCGGTCTTCTCGGCCGCGCCGGCAACGCTGACGATGTTGTTCGTCACGTCGCCGGTCCCGGCCGCCGCTTGCCCGACATTGCGGACGATCTCCTGGGTGGCGGCGCCTTGCTGTTCCACCGCCGCCGCGATCGAGGTCGCCACCGCGTCGATCTCACGGATCCGGGCCGTGATGGCCCCGATGGCGCCGACCGCCTGACCCGTGGTGGCCTGGACCCGGGCGATCTGGCCCGAGATCTCCTCGGTGGCGCGGGCGGTCTGCTCGGCCAGCGCCTTGACCTCGGTGGCCACCACCGCAAAGCCGCGCCCGGCGGTGCCCGCGCGGGCCGCCTCGATCGTGGCATTGAGTGCCAGCAGATTGGTCTGGCCCGCGATGGTCGAGATGAGCCCGGCGACATCGCCGATCCGCGAGACTGCCTCGCTCAGCTCGTGAACCATCGCTCCGGTCTGATCCGCCTCTTCGACGGCCGCGCGCGCGAGTTTGGCCGAGCCGTCCACCTGCCGGCCGATCTCGACGACGGACGTGCCGAGTTCCTCGGCCGCTGCTGCCACGGTGTTGACGTTGCCGGCGGCCTGCTCGGCCGCCGCCGCGACGGTCATGGACTGGCTGGCGGTCTCGGCTGCGGTGGCCGTCATGGTCTGGGCGGTGCCCTGAAGCTCGGTCGCCGAGGTCGACACCTGGGTGATGATTCCGCCCACGGTTCGCGCGAACTGGTCGGCCATGTGATGCATACCGAGCCGGCGTTGCGTCTCCGCGTTTCGCCGTGCCTCCTCCGCCTCGGCTTCGAGTTGGCGGGTGCGGATCAGGTTGTCCTTGAAGACCTGGACGGCGGCACCCATCGCGCCGATCTCGTCGCGGCGCTGACGAAACGGGACTTCGGTTCCGGTTGAGCCCTCCGCCAGCTTGGTCATCGCGCCGGTCATCGCCGCGATCGGGCGCGTGATGTGTATCAACGCGAAGACCGCCGCCCCAAGGGCCGAAACGAGCGACATACCGATTCCCGCGACCGCTACGGTCGATGCGGTGTCTGCTCGGACCATCGCGGTGTCGGCCTCCCGAGCCGCAGCTTGCAGATCGTACGCAACCAGCCGCGCGAGCGCCGCGCGGGCGTTGTCGTACAGGGCGACGATGTCGGGTCGGATCAGCAGAGCCGTCGCCTCCTGCGGCCGGCCGGATTCCATCAGGCGGCGCGCCTGTCCGTCGACCTCCGCGAAACGAGACCAGGAGGCATCGAATTCCGCATACAGAGCCCGCTCCTCCGGCGTGGTGATCAAGGACTGATAGTCCCGTCGCGCCTCCATCAAATCGGGATGCGTCTTTGCGAGATTGGCCTCGTTGATCACGCGGCGTTCCGCAGTGTCCGAGAGCAGGATGAGTCTGTATTGCTTAATGCGGACCTCGGATGCGGCTACTTCGATCGCGCTTACCTTTGCGACGGAGGGAACCCAGTCCGTGGCGAGGGTCGTCACTGCTTCGCTGATCGCAGAGAGATTGTGGAGGGACAGGCCGCCTTGGGCCGCCGAGATCAGCGCGAGCCCACCGAACAGGATCGCGAGCATGACTTTGAGTGAGAGTGTCAGGCGCATGAGTGGGACAGATCAGACCGGAGAATCAGGACGCGACGTCGTTGTCGATCAAGGGATCCATGCAGTTTAGATCATGTATCACGATGAGCAAGTGGCACATAATTCGATTTGCGGTACGCATGTCAGTTGATTATTTCCGTAAGTATTGGAAAAAATGGGAGATATAATTGTAGATATGGATCATAATGCATTCAAAAACGTGATTATGTAGTATTATTTTGCCATATAAAACATCTTTTATCAGCATCAAATGCAGCTTCGACCAGTCTGAGCTGTACACATTTTGATATGTATTGATTAATAAGATCAGAAAATATCGATGAGCGGAATGCCGGATTGATCCGGCGATCGTTTTCATGTCCCGCAAGGATGGGTGTTGTGACCGGTTGTCCCCGCGGGGCCGTCGGTCGCTCGGGCGGTGCGCCAAGGGACCGGTTGATGGCTTGCAGGTCGCATCGGCGCTTCTGCCGATCCTCCTCGATCAGACGGTCGAGTTGCGGCTTGGGCTCGGGTCCGGCATGGGTCATCAACCGCAACGGGAGAGGTTGGGCATGCCGACGGGTCGGGTCACCGTAGTCGATCACCCGCTTGTTCAACACAAGCTGACGCATCTGCGCGATAAGAACCGCTCGACCAAGGGCTTTCGGCAGATCCTGAATGAGATCGGGATGCTCTTGGCCTACGAGGTGACGCGGGACCTGCCGCTGGAGCCTGTGACCATCGAGACACCGCTCCAGCCGATGGAGGGGCGACAGATCCAGGGCAAGAAGCTCGTCCTGGCACCGATCCTGCGGGCCGGGGTCGGCTTCCTCGACGGGATGCTGTCGCTGGTTCCCTCGGCCCGCGTCGCGCATATCGGGCTCTACCGAGATCCCGAGACGCTTGAGGCGGTGGAATACTACTTCAAGGCTCCGTCCGATCTCGCGGACAGGACGGTGCTGGTCCTGGATCCGATCCTGGCCACCGCGAACTCGGCGATCGCTGCCCTGGACAGGCTCAAGGCCCGCGGAGCCTCGGATCTCCGGTTCGTGTGCCTGCTGGCGGCCCCGGAGGGCCTCGCCAAGTTCCAGGCTGCCCACCCCGACGTACCGGTCTGGACAGCGGCGATCGACAGCCACCTGAACGACCACGGATACATCGTTCCAGGCCTGGGTGATGCCGGAGACCGCATGTACGGCACGCGGTGACGCCCTCGGCCTATCTGGGTCGGTATCCGCATGCCCGGTGTCACGCCGTTCACGGGCGCCGTGCGGGACTGGGTAGACCCTGTTCCGGCGTATCGCCGCACCGGCAACTATTCCGCCCCTGATCGACCCGCATGCGGACGGCGGACAGGCGATGTGTCACGCATCCGGGTATCTGCACATTGTATTCACACGGTGACGTGTTGCACACTGCCGGCCTGGATCCGATGCGGCGGCAAAAGCCGCACGGGCCGCAGGAGGAAGCCCATGCCGATGGAACGCAGCGTTTCGAGTCGAGCCCTGGCCCTTGCAGCAGTGGCCGGATTGTTGGGATCGACGCAGGCACGCGCCGCCGAGCCGATCAGGATCGGCGTGATCGCCGAGGCGCAATCCGTGGTCGGCGCCTCGATCCCGCAGGCGGTGCAGCTCGCCGCCGACGAGATCAACGCCAAGGGCGGCGTCGATGGCCGGCAGATCCAGGTCGTCACCTACGACGACAAGAGTTCCGCCTCCGACGCGGTCCGCGCCTTCCAGCGGGCGGTCTCGGAGGACAAGGTCAACCTCGTCATCGCCAGCTACATCTCGGAGGTGGTGCTGGCGCTGATGCCCTGGGCGGCCCGGCTCAAGACGCCGATGATCACCCCCGGCGCCGCTTCCAACGAGATCAGCCTCGCGGTTCACAAGGATTACGCCCGCAACAAGTACACCTTCCACGGCTACCTGACCTCGGCCGCCCTGGCGCAGTCGATCTGCGATTCCACCAAGGACATGCTGCTCGACCTGATGAAGGTGAAGACTGCGGCGATCATGAGCGAGGACGCGGCTTGGACCCGGCCCCTCGATGTCGGCTACGAGAAATGCCTGCCCGAGATCGGCGTGAAGGTCGTCGACCACATTCGCTTCTCGCCGGACACGGGTGATTTCACGCCGATCTACAACAAGATCGAGGCGGCCAAGCCCGACCTGATCGTCACCGGCATCTCGCATGTCGGTGTGCAGCCGACGGTGCAGTGGCAGAACCAGCAGGTGCCTCTCGCCATGACCGGCATGAATTCGCAGGCCACCTCCTCGACCTTCTGGGCCAACACCAATGGCGCCACGCAGGGCGTGATCTTCCAGAGCATCGCGGTGCCGGGCGCCGCGATCACCGACAAGTCCCTGGCCTTCAGCGACGCGTTCAAGAAGCGCTTCGGCAGCGATCCCTCCTACGCGGGCTACATGGCCTACGATCAGGTCTACTACGCCGCCGATGCGGTGAAGCGTGCCGGATCCGCGGAGGCCGACAAGCTCGTCGACGCCCTGGAGAAGACCGACTGGGTCGGTACCGTCGGGCGGACCCAGTTCTACGGCAAGGACGACCCGTTCACGCATTCCATCAAGTACGGCCCGGGCTTCGTCACCGGCCTGATGGCCCAATGGCAGGACGGCAAGCAGGTGGCGATCTGGCCCAAGAGCCTTTCGCAAGGCCAGATCGTGTTGCCGGCGGCCGTGAAGGCGGCTGCCCGGTAGGCGATGCGGACCGGCAACGGACGCCCGCCGGCCCGGCGGCTTGCCAAGCGCGTCCGTTGCCGCAAGTAGAGCCGGTCCCGCGGCACCGTGAGCGCGGGCGTCACCACCTGCGCGCTGAGGATGATCGTTGATGGCCAGCACCGACCTGCCCGAGACCATGCGACAGATCCGCTACGACGGTGCGGGCGGCCCTGAGGTGATACGGCTCGAGACCGCCGCGGTGCCGAGCGTCGGGGCCGGGCAGGTACTCATTGAAGTCGTGGCCGCCGGCGTGAACCGGCCCGATGTCGCCCAGCGTGCCGGCGTGTATCCCCCGCCCCCCGGCGCGACCGAGGTTCCCGGCCTCGAAGTCGCCGGCCGCATCGTCGCCCTTGGCAGCGGGGTCGACGGCCTGTCGGTCGGCGACGAGGTCTGTGCGTTGGTCATCAGTGGCGGCTATGCCGAATACGCTCTGGCCGAGGCGTCCCATTGTCTGCCGCGCCCCAAAGCCGTCTCCCTGGTCGATGCCGGTGGCCTGCCCGAGACCTTCTTCACGGTCTATTCGAACGTCGTGCAGCGCGGACGCCTCGCGCCCGGCGAGAGCTTTCTCGTCCATGGGGGATCGAGCGGGATCGGTGCCACCGCGATCCAGATCGCGAAGCATGTCGGAGCCCGGGTCTTCGCCACCGCGGGCTCGGCCGAAAAGTGCCGCTTCTGCGAAGGACTCGGGGCGGAGGCCGCGATCGACTACAAGCAGGCCGACTTCGCCGAGGAGGTGAAGCGTCTCACCGACGGACGCGGTGTCGACGTCATCCTCGACATGATCGGGGCGAGCTACCTCGCCCGCAACCTCAAGTCACTGGCACCGGACGGGCGTCTGGTGATGATCGCTCTGATGGGCGGCTACAAGGTCGACGGCCTCAACATCACGCCGATCATGCGCAACCGTCTGACCTTCACCGGCTCGACGCTCCGGCCCCGCGCCAAGGCCGACAAGGCCGCGATCGCCGACGGCCTCCGCCGAGACATCTGGCCGGAACTCGATAGTGGGCGCATCCGGTCCGTCACCCATGCCACGTTCCCGCTGGAGCAGGCGCAGGCCGCGCACGAGCTGATGGAATCGAGCACCCATCTCGGCAAGATCCTTCTGACCACCGGGCGGTGATCCAGACCTCCGGCAGGAACCTGCCTCGACGGCCCCGCGTTGGCGGCCGGTAACGAGATCGTGTCGCGCAACGCCCGTTTCGGCGTGTGGCGTCCCGTCGAGGAAGGTTTTGCAGATGGCCCCGAGATTGAACCCGAACGAGAGCCGTCAGGCCGAGCGCGGAAAGCCCATGCTTTGGGTTCTGGTGGCGAGTCTCGTCTTGCTGGCGATCGCCACCGTTRGGCTGCTCACGTGGAACGGCGCCAATTCCCCGAAGGACTACGCCAGCCAGAGCCAGGATGCGTCGCGTAAGGAAGTGACCGGCTCGGTCACCGGCCAACCCGGCGGCGCGTCGTCCACGAACAGCACCGGTGTTCCCGGCGGCAACCCGTCCTATCCGCAGCCGGCCCAGCCCGGCGCGAACGGCGCTCCGAAGTAACCGTGACCCGGGACGGCCTCCACAAGCCGTCCCGCCCCGACGTCCTGCGTCGCGATCAGCGGGTCGGGATCGGCGTCGGTCCGCGATAATCGTAGAAGCCGCGCTTGGCCTTGCGGCCCAGCCAGCCGGCCTCGACATACTTAACCAGCAACGGGCAGGGCCGGTATTTCGAGTCGGCCAAGCCCTCGTACAGCACCTGCATAACCGACAGGCAGGTATCGAGACCGATGAAATCGGCGAGCTGCAGCGGACCCATCGGGTGGTTCGCGCCGAGCTTCATGGCGGTGTCGATCGACTCGACCGATCCGACGCCCTCGTAGAGCGTGTAGATCGCCTCGTTGATCATCGGCAGCAGGATGCGATTCACGATGAAGGCCGGGAAGTCCTCCGACATCGTCGAGGTCTTGCCGAGTTTCGCGATGAAGGCCTTGGCGGATTCGTAGGTCGTATCCTCGGTCGCGATACCGCGGATCAGCTCCACGAGCTGCATCACCGGCACCGGATTCATGAAATGAATGCCGATGAACTTCTCGGGCCGGTCGGTCGCCGCGGCCAGCCGGGTGATGGAGATCGATGACGTATTCGTCGCCACCAGCGTTTCCGGGCGCAGAGACCCGCACAGGGTGGTGAAGATCTCGCGCTTGGTGGCCTCGTTCTCGGTCGCCGCCTCGATGACGAGGTCGCAAGGGCTGAGCGCACCGTAATCCCGCGCGGCCACGATCCGGGATCGGGCTTCAGCGCTGTCGGACTCCGTCATCGTTCCCTTCGAAACGAGGCGGGCGAGGCTGCCCTCGATAACGGACAGGCCGTTCTCGAGCCGAGCGGGGTCACGATCGTTCAGCAGGACGTCGAAGCCGGCCGTGGCGCAGACCTGCGCGATGCCGCTTCCCATCTGGCCTGCGCCGATGATGCCGACCCGCTTGATCTCCATGTGCATGTGCCGACCTGTGCCCCCAATGCGGATGCCGATGCGCGGCCGCGCGGTTCGACCGGCGGCACGGGGCGACGGCATCGCGCGAACTCTCGCCGTTGCAGCCTTCTAGACCAATCTCCGATCCGGAAGGAACCCGTGGCGCCGCGTTCTGCGACAAGACTCGCGGGTTTCCCGATCGCGTTCCGCTACTGGCCCTTGGCTTTACCGATCTCGGATTGCAACTCCGGCACAACCTGGAAGAGGTCTCCGACCAGACCGTAATCGGCGACCTGGAAGATCGGCGCGTCCTCATCCTTGTTGATGGCGACGATGACCTTCGAATCCTTCATGCCGGCGAGATGCTGGATCGCACCCGAGATGCCCACCGCCACGTAAAGGTCCGGCGCGACGACCTTTCCGGTTTGTCCGACCTGCCAATCGTTCGGCGCGTATCCGGCGTCCACGGCGGCACGGGACGCGCCGACCGCAGCGCCCAGGGCATCGGCGAGCGGCTCGATCAGTTCGTGGAACTTGTCCGACGAGCCGAGGGACCGCCCGCCGGACACGATGATCCGAGCCGAGGCCAATTCAGGCCGGTCGGACTTGGCGATTTCCTCGCCCTTGAAGCTCGAGCCGCCTGCCTCCGGCGCGGCGGCGGACACGCCCTCCACCGGAGCGGTCGCGCCGCCTTCGGCAGCCGCCTTGAAGGCCGCCGTCCGCACCGTGATCACCTTCTTCCCCGCGGGTGCCTGCACGGTCTGAATGGCGTTGCCGGCGTAGATCGGCCGCTCGAACGTGTCAGGCGCGACCACCTTGATGATGTCGGAGATCTGGGCGACGTCGAGCAGCGCGGCCACCCGAGGCAGCACGTTCTTGCCCGTCGTCGAGGCCGACGCGATGATCGTGTCGTAGGGCTCGGCGATCGCCGCCATCAGGGCCGAGACCGGCTCGGCGAGATCGTGATCGTAGAGGCCGTCCTCGGCGTTCAGAACCTTCTCGACGCCGTCGAGCTTCGCGGCGGCCTCGGCCACGGCCTTGGAGCC
Organism: Methylobacterium sp. P5_C11; assembly: GCF_054049775.1. Taxonomy (NCBI): domain Bacteria; kingdom Pseudomonadati; phylum Pseudomonadota; class Alphaproteobacteria; order Hyphomicrobiales; family Methylobacteriaceae; genus Methylobacterium; species Methylobacterium sp. P5_C11. The sequence goes on from NZ_JBFULS010000018.1 coordinate 74,447, forward strand.
GGCGCCCAGGACCAGGGCGTGGACCGGGGCGCCGATGTCCCGGGCGGCGGAGAGCGCCTTGAGGGTCCCGTCCTTGATCTGGCCGTTTCCGTGCTCGACGAAGAGGAGTGTCGTCATGGTCTGCTGATGCCCTTGAGGGTGATGGCGCGGGGCTCGACCGGGTCTCGGGAGCCCCGCATGCGGATCAGATGACGCCGGCTTCGACCTTGAGCTTCTGGACCAGCTCGGCCGCGGACCCGACCTTGACGCCGGCCGAGCGTCCCGGCGGCTCGGCCGTCTTGAGCACCTTGATCCGGGGGGTCACGTCGACGCCGAGCGCATCCGGCGCCAGCTCCTCCAGCAGCTTCTTCTTCGCCTTCATGATGTTGGGCAGGCTGGCGTAGCGCGGCTCGTTGAGCCGCAGATCGGTCGTCACGATCGCCGGCAGCTTCAGGCCCACGGTCTGCAGGCCCCCATCGACCTCGCGGGTGACGTCGATGGTCCCGTCCGCGAGCGCGATCTTGTAGGCGAACGTGCCCTGTGGCCAACCCAGGAGCGCACCGAGCATCTGCCCGGTCTGGTTCGAGTCGTCGTCGATCGCCTGCTTGCCCAGGATGACGAGCTGCGGGCTCTCCTTCTCGACGACGGCCTTGAGCAGCTTGGCGACGGCCAGCGGCTCGCAGGTCACGTCGGTCTTGACCAGGATGGCGCGGTCGGCCCCCATGGCCAGGGCCGTGCGGAGGGTCTCCTGCGCCTGCTGCGGTCCGATCGAGACCGCCACGATCTCGGTGACCTGGCCCTTCTCCTTCAGACGGATCGCCTCCTCGACGGCGATCTCGTCGAAAGGATTCATCGACATCTTCACGTTGGCGAGTTCGACCCCGGAGCCGTCGGCCTTCACGCGAATCTTGACGTTGTAGTCCACCACCCGCTTGACGGGCACCAGCACCTTCATGGCGGTCACGATCCTTCCCCGGAGGATTCTTGTCGTCGTGCAGGCCACTCCCACCGCGCCCGTGGCGCAGCGTGGCCGGGGCACGCAAGGCGGGCGGACCGTAGCGGCCACATTTCCGCCTTGTCAACGCGGCGCCGTGGCGAGCCCGCGAAAACGCTGGGCTCGGCCTCAGCGGTTGGCGCCGGGCACCCAGAGTACGTCATCGGCCCCGTCCGCATTGGCCGCCCGGCTTGCGACGAACAGGAAGTCCGATAGGCGATTCAGATAGCGCAGCGCCTCGGAGGACACCGTTTCGTCCTCCCGGGCGGCGAGGCTCACCGCGAGTCGCTCCGCGCGACGGCAGACCGTTCGAGCGAGGTGCAGGGCCGCCGAGGCCGGCGAACCGCCGGGGAGCACGAAGGATTTCAGCGGCGGGATGGCCGCGTTCAGGGCGTCGATGTCGCGCTCCAGACGCTCGACCTGGCTCGCGACGATCCGAAGCGGCTCATAGGGCAGCGGCTCCGGGCTGGGCGGTGTGGCGAGGTCGGCACCGAGATCGAAGAGGTCGTTCTGGATCGCGCCGAGCATCCCGTCGAGGGGGCCTTGCGTGTGCAGGCGCACCAAACCGATGCAGGCGTTGGTCTCGTCGACGGTGCCGTAGGTCTCGACCCGAAGGTCCGCTTTCGAGCGACGCTGCCCGTCCGCCAGTGCGGTCGTGCCCCTGTCGCCGGTCCTCGTGTAGATGCGATTGAGTTTGACCAAGGAGTGGGCGCCTCAGAAGGTGTAGCCGATCTTGCCACCGTAATTGGTCAGGCCGCGGTTGTTGGCACACAATCCGGCATTCGACATGTGCTCGATCGTCGCCATGATGCTCCAGTGCTCCGTCAGACGGAAGCCCAGAGCAGCCGCCTCGCGGAACATCGGCGAGCAGCCGAGAGTGTTGAAGCCGTAGGGCGTCTCCGCCTTCGGGCCGGTCCAGCCGTTATGGGCCACGCCGCCGAAGAAGCCGTCGAGGAAGATCCGGCGATTGAAGGTTTCCGGGAAGACTTCGAGGGTCCAGGTGGCCCCCAGATAGGCGTAGCTGGTCCGGCCACCGGTGTTGTAGCTGCCGCCCACCGTCGGCCGCGGCACGAAGGCCTGCCAGAACGGATCGGCGCTGAGCACCGGCTTCGCGAACAGGACCTCGCCGTTGACGTTCGCCTTGCTGAAGCCCGGAAGCTTGCCCTCCGCGCTCCCGGGATCCTGCACCGCGCCGCCGATGCGGATCTCCGACACGATGCTGAGGGGCTGCACGGGTGGCGCATAGGCGGCGGGACGCGGCGGCGCGTCTGCGGCCGAGGCGGGCAGGATGACCGCTCCTGTCAGGAGGCCGAACAGACAGAGGCGAGAGGGGGTCGTCATGCGGGCTCGGCCGGTTAGGCGCAGCGAATTGCTTCTACCGAGCGTAGCAGAGGCCCACGGGGTCCGGCGGCCAATTCATCCGGCGCCGCGTCGAAAGGCGTCCGGTGCGGCGGCGCGGTCACACCCGGGCGGTTTCGCGGTCAGGCCGAGCGCCACCAGACGACGCCCATGATGATCACGATCGCCAAGAACTGGAGCAGGACCCGCAGTCGCATCAGCCGCTGCGAGAGGCTCGCGCTGCCGCCGCGCATCATGTTGGCGAGGCCCAGGACGAGGACCACGGCGACAGCCAGGCAGGCGATCAGGACGAGGGTGTTGGACGACATTCAGAGGGAGATCCGGATGGGGCCGAGGCCGCATGGCAGCCTCGCGCGGCGTGAAAGGAGGAGCGCTCAGTTTCGGCGGAGCAGGCGCTCGAAATAGTCGAGTTCCTCGCGGGGGCGACTCGGGTCGCCGAGCTTGCGCCGCAGCTCTTCCATGATGCGCCGCGCGCGCTGGACCGCTGATTCGTCAGCCGTCGGGACCCGCACCCGGCCGTCGCTCATGTCGCGCCCCCGGGTCGGACGGCCGAGGGGGTCGTCGTCGCGGGCGCCGGCCTGACCCTGCTGCCCGGGTTGCTGGCCGCCGTCCTGCTGGCCTTCGCCCTGGCCCTCGGCCATCTCCTGCATCTGCTGCGCCATGCCGTCGGCACCACGCTTCAGGCCGTCGAGGGCGCGAGCCTGCGCATCGACCGCCCCGCTCGAATCGCCGTCCTTGAGGGCGTTCTCAGCCTCGCGCATGGCGTCCTCGGCATCGGACAGGCCCTGCTCACCGCGCATGCCGTTCTCCTTCATGCGCTGCTCGAGCTGTTCCAGCCGCTGCCGGAGGGCCTGCTGGCGCTGCCCGACGTCACCCGGCTGGCCCTGACCCTGCTGGCCCTGACCCTTTTGGCCCTGGCCCTGCTGGCCTTCGCCCTGCTGTCCCTGCTGACCCGGCTGCTTCTGTCCCTGCTGACCCCGCTGGCCCTGCTGCGGTTGACCGCGATTCGGCTGGCGCTGACCGCCGCGCTGCTCCTGCCCGTCCTTGAAGGTTTCGTCGCGCAGGCCCTGCTGCTCGCGGGACATCGCGTCCAGGTCGCGCATCTGCTTCTGCATCTCGCGGGATGCCTGGTCGGAGCGGCCCCCGCGTTCGGCGGTCTGTAGGTTCTCCAGGACGTTGCGCAGCTGCTCCATGAGACGCTGCGCCTCGGCGGTGTCGCCGCGCTTCATCGCCTCCGCCATGTCCTGGATCATCTTGTCGAGATCCTCGGGCGTCACCGTCTTCGATTGCTGGTTGTTCTGGCCGCGCTCGCTCTGCTCACGGGGCTCGCGCCCCTGCTTCTGCGCCATCTCGGACAGGAACTTGTCGAGGGCCTGCTTCAGGTCCTGCGTCAGCCGCTTGATCTCGTCGTCGGGCGCATTGCGCTCGATCGCCTCCTTCAGCCGGTCCTGAGCCTGACGGAGCTGCTTCTCGGCGTCGGAGAGGTCCCCGTCCTCGATCTTAAGGGCCATCTCCCACAGGAGGTCGGCCACGTCGGTGAGGTCCGTGTCGGTCCGAGCCCGGCGCAGGCGTTCGGTCGCGGTCCGGAGCCCGAGGAAGATCGCCGGCTGCGGCGTGAACGTGTCCGGCGCGACGAGGAGGGCGTCCAGCGCGCCCTGGACCCAGCGGCGATCGGTATCGGGGGCCGTGACGAGGCGGCGGCGATCCTCGGCGAGCGCCCGCGCCAGCGGGTCGCGGAAGGGGCGCGCGGGCAGGATGATCTCGGTGTCGGGGGTACGGCCTTCCTGTCCGGCCTCGTCCTTGACCACGATATGGTAGCGGACCCGCGCCCCGGACCACGGGCTGTCCGTGAGGTCCACCAGGGTCTTGGTGTCGGCCTCGCCGCTGGCATCGCCGGGCAGCGCCAGGCCGATATGCGGAACCGGAACCAGCGTGCGGCCGGACTTCAGCGGATCGATCACCGCCTCGGCCGAGCTGATCCCGTAATCGTCCTTGGCGCGATAGGTCAGGTTGAAGGTGCCGCGCCCATTCACCTCGGGGCCGCCCACGGCGGTCACCTCCGGCGGCCGGTCGGGGATCGCCTCGACGGTCAGGCGCTGCCGACCGGCCGGGGTCGCGATCGTCAGTTCGGCGCCGCCGACGATGCGGTAGCGCTCCTCGCGCAGGTCGGGCCGTGCCTCCTGTCCCGGGACGGAGACGAGGCCGGCATTGGGCGTGAGGGTCGTCGCCGACGCCGCCTTGCCTTGACCGGCGATCCGCACGATCAGCTGCGCATTGACGGGCGCGCGCAGGTGCTGGTCGCTCCCGTCCATGGCGATGAGCAACGGCGGCATGCGGGTGTAGAGCGGCGGGTCGATCCAACCGTCCACGCGGAAGTTCGGGCCGGGCGCCGCAGGCTCCTGCCAGTCGAAGGCGGCGCCGATCCGCTGGCGCCATTCAGGGCCGGCCGCGAACAGGCTGGCGACCGCGGCCACCACCAAGCCGGCGCGCAGGGCGAACGGATCATGACGCGTCATGCCCGGTCGCGGCAGGCCGACCCGCAATGCGGACATCGCCTGCGCGGCGCGGCGCTGATGCAGGTCCCACAGCGTCCGGCTTCCCGGATCCGAGGCGCCGACGGCCAGACTGTCCTGCGCCGCGGAGGCGGGCCCGTGGCGCAGCGCCGGATCGCGTGCCGCCGCCTCGCGGTCGAGCCGCGCCAGGAGCAGGCGCCGGTCCGGCCCGGCGAGATGGATCAGAGGCCACAGAGCGGCCACGAGGAGGGCTGCCAAAGCCCCGAGGCCGACTTGGCGCCAGAGCGGTGTCAGGTCGAGCCACAGACCCGACCAGGACACGACCAGGAAGAGCAGCCCGACGCCGAGGCCGCGCCAGAGGACAGGCCAGGCCTGCTCCCACAGGATCGCGACCCGCGCCTGGGCCACCAGCCGGTCGAGCCGTGCGGCGGTCGCGGTGCGCCCGCCGGTCGGTCCGCCCGCATCGGTCTTGTTGTCGTAGCCGTTCCTGCCGATCACGCCGACCGTTCCGCCTCACGCCGAAGGAGTGGCCCCGGGAAACACGCGATCCGCGCCCCCGTCCTCAGGACGCTAGCATGGTGGGCCGCCCAGGTCGGCGGGTCAAATCGGCGCGACGCCGGGCCGGTCAGTTGTGGGCCTGGATGAAGTTGCGCACCTGCGGATAGATCTGAGACTCCCAGCGCCGCCCGGCGAAGACGCCGTAATGGCCAACGCCCGCCTGGAGGTGATGGGTCCGCATGTACGGGGCGAGGTCCGTGCACAGGTCGTGGGCCGCCATGGTCTGGCCGACCGCGCAGATGTCGTCCCGCTCACCCTCGACGGTCATCAGGGCGGTGCGGCGGATCGCCCGCAGGTCGATCGGATCGCCGCGATAGCTCACGGCGTTCCTGGCCAGGGTGTGGTCCTGGAACACGGTCTTGACCGTTTCCAGGTAGAAGTCGGCCGCGAGATCGAGCACGGCGAAATACTCGTCGTAGAAGGTCTCGATCGCCGCGGCCTTGTCGTTCTCCCCGTGGGCCATGTGCCAGAACAGATCGGCGTGGCCCTGGATGTGGCGCTTGGCATTCATCGCCATGAACGCCGAGACCTGCATGAAGCCCGGATAGACCTTGCGCCCGGCGCCTTTGTGACGCGTCGGGACCGTGGCGATCAGGTTCTTCTCGAACCACTCGATCGGCTTGGAGGTCGCCAGTTCGTTCACGCCCGTGGGATTGATCCGGCAATCGACCGGTCCGGCCATCAGGGTCATGCTGCGCGGAGCGGCCGGATCCTTCGTCTGCGCCATCGCGGCGGCGGCCACGAGGGCCTGCACGGCGGGCTGGCAGACCGCGACCATGTGGGCGCCTTCGCCCATCGTGCGCAGGAAGTGGATCAGGTGGCCCACATAGTCGTCGAAGCCGAACTGGCCGTCCGACACGGGGACGTCGCGGGCATTGTGCCAGTCGGTGATGTAGACGTCGTGGTCGGGCAGCATCGTGCGCACCGCGGCGCGGAGCAGGGTGGCGAAATGGCCCGACATCGGGGCGACCATCAGCACCTTGGGCTGCTCGGTGTGGACGTCTTTCTTGAAGTGCAGGAGTGTTCCGAACGGCGTGACCTCGACCGGCTCCTCCGAGACCGGGACGCTCCGGTTGCCGACGGTCACCGAGTCGATGCCGTAAGGCGGCCGCGAGAAGGTCAGGCCCGTGCGCATCATCATGCGGGCACCGGCCGACATCCAAGTCACCGGCTCGCCCCACCCGAACCAGGGCGACCAGATGTCGTTCAGAAGCCGGCCCCACGCCCGGGTCTGAGCGGCGATGTCGGTCTGCAGGTCGAAGGCGTCGTAGAGCATCAGGCAGGCACTCGCGAGAGCCCTGCCCGGCACGCGGGCCATCGGGGCGGCAAAGTTGGCGGATGCCGGTCTTGGTATCGCATCAGCTTGGCCGGGTAGGATGCTTCCCGTTCCTCTGGGCCGCAACTGGACGAAGGTCGAAGTTCAACAGGAATTATACGGACGTGACTTTGTTGCACCATGTCGTCCGCTGCCTCATCGCAGCGTCGACCGTGCGGTCCGTCGCGCCCGTCACCTCCCGGGCGAGTGCCCGCGGTGCGGGACTCGCCCGCGCGTTTAGGATGCGCGCCGGATGATCGGGCCGGGATCGCCCTCGGTCCGGCGATGCTCGCACGCAATCTTGAGGTACCGGTCGCTGCCCCCCGGCAGCCCGGCCTGGGCCGCCATCGTCTGCGCGTGCATCAGGCACTCGATCGGCGTGTGCGCCGGGGCGATGATGACGTCGAGGGCGGTATCACGGGAGCAGTCCTGTGCCAGGAGGGTGCCGGCACAGACCAGGGCAACGGAGAGCAGTTCCGACATGACGGACCTCGCATTCGAGTGATCGAAAGGTCCGCGGGGTGCTCTGGCGTGCGAGCCGCCGCGTTGTCGTTGCCTGAGCGTTTCCTTCCCGGTCGCTGAAATCCGAAGGCACGTCACGTGCCAGTTGCGCGGTCGGCGACCCGACCTGATCGGACCGGCTTCAGTCGCGGGCCGCCAGCCAGTGGGTCTCCGGCTCGTTGGCCGGCAGAAGGGCCGCGACGGCGTCGAGATCGACCACGTACTGGTCGGTAAGCAGTCGCCACATCTCGAACGGCGACGTGGCCCTCGGCTTGAGGCTGTCGAGAGCGCGGACCAGAAGAGCGGCACTCACGAGCTTCGGGCGCTGCAAGAGCGGATCAGCGTTCAGCATCGATGTCGATCCCAGTCCGATGAGACCCATCTCGGCTGAGTGTGGTTAACGTCCGGTTACGGTTCCGACCCAGTGCTTCGGGTTGTCTTGCCAGGTCGCAGTGCGCGGATTTTAGTCTGACTCAGGTCGGAGAACCACAGTTCAGATCCGTGCGTGAGCCTGCGTACTCTTGCCGGAGGCGAGCGTCGCCGGGACAGGATCGCGCCGTTTGGCCACCGGAATTCCCGATGCGATGAAGATGGTCTTGAGTTCACAAGCCCGACCCCTTCCCGTATCAGGCAGGCGGATCGAGCCTGTCCCGGCCGACGTCGTGCCGCCGCGCAGGGCGCGCACGGCTGCGGTCGATTGTGCGAACGGAAGATCATGGACGCCACACCTGAAGCGATCGGCGCAGGGCAGGGTACGCCAGCGCGGCTCGTGCTCGCCTCCGCTTCGCCGCGCCGCCTCGCGCTCCTGCAACAGATTGGAATCGAGCCGGCCGCCCTTCTGCCGGCGGAGATCGACGAGACGCCGCGCAAGGCCGAACCGCCCCGCGAACTGGCGCGCCGCCTCGCCCGCACGAAGCTCGCGACCGCCGAGGCGGCGCTTCACCTGGACGATACCAAGACGCCGACCTGGCTCCTGTCGGCCGACACGGTGGTCGCGGTCGGACGTCGCGTCCTGCCGAAGGCCGAAGTTCCCGACGAGGCCGCGGATTGCCTCCGCCTGCTCTCCGGGCGCCAGCACCGGGTCTATACCGCGATCTGCCTGCTCTCGCCGCGCGGACGCCGGGAGCGGATCGTCGAGAGCCGGGTCCGGTTCAAGCGCCTCTCCGGCCGCGACATCCAGGGATACGTGGCGTCGGGCGAGTGGCGCGGCAAAGCCGGCGGCTACGCGATCCAGGGATTGGCCGGTGCCTTCGTGGTGAAGCTCGTCGGATCCTACAGTGGCGTCGTCGGGCTGCCGCTCTACGAGACCATGAGTCTTCTCGACGGCGAGGGTTATCCCGTACGTTCCGGCTGGGGCGCGCTCGCATGAGCCGCGAGCGCCGTCCGGCCTGTCCCATCTGTCGGAAACCGGCGACGCCGGAGTATCAGCCGTTCTGCTCGCAGCGCTGTGCCGATGTCGATCTCGGACGCTGGCTCAACGAGCGCTACGCGATCCCCGAGGACATCGAGTCCGACGAGGGACCCCGGGAGCCGGATCCGGAGCGCTGAATTTTTCCGGCATTTCCTGCACGCCGATGGCGCGGCAAGGCTGGACAGGCCGCGAAGCACTTACTATACCCCGCGGCGTCCGAGGCCGATGACGGCGCGGGCGACGCCCAGGTAGCTCAGTTGGTAGAGCATGCGACTGAAAATCGCAGTGTCGGTGGTTCGATTCCGCCCCTGGGCACCATCCGTTCGCTGAATTCTCGGTGAGGATCGCGGGCGTCGACGATAGCTTCTGATTGCCCCGATCTTGAGACCGTGCACCATGCGGGTGCGTTGCGTGTCGCAGGGTGCGTGGACGGCCTGAACGGCCGAGCGGGCGAATCCGGCTGTGCCGAAAACCGTCCGTCTTCGATGACATTGTCCGGGCGGGCGATTCAGCGGCAGTCCAGATCCCGCAGGTGAAGGTAGGTCGGATCGAATTCGGCTGCCGCCAGCAGCCCAGGCCAGTCGTGGACGATGAGGCGGCGGCCGCGCAGCGTGATCAGGCCGGCGGCCTTGAGGTCGCGGATCGTGCGGTTGACATGAACCGGCGTGATCCCGAGCGCGTCCGCCAGTTCGGGCTGCGTCATGGGCAGGTCGCAGGCCCGGTCCGGCGCCAGCCCGACCGCGTCGAGGCGGGTCACCAGTTCGCAGAAGAGGTGAGCCATGCGCGCGTAGGCTTCCCGACGCCCCGTGTTGAGCATCCACTCCCGCACCAGGGCGGCATCGATCAGAGTCGCGCGCCAGAACACCGCGTTGAGGCGCGGATGCGCTCGCAGCATTGCGCGGACCGCGTCATGCTGGACGAAGCCCAGCCGGCAGGAGCTGATCGTCGCGATGGTGACGTCGAGAACCTCCAGGTACAGGCTCTGGAAATCCGGCACATCGCCGGGGACGTGATAGCTCATCACCTGCCGTTTGCCGGCGCGGGTCGATTTGTAGGTGCAGGCGATTCCGCTGAGGATCGTGAAACTCCGGGACGGACGATCCCCCTCGCGGACGATGTCCTGGTTGGGCTCGATCTGCACCATCTGCATGGGCAGCGCGTTGAGGGCCGCCCGCTCCTCATCGGAAAGCTTGAACAGCGCGACGGACTCGATCCGCCGCAGGAACGGATGTCGCGTCGTCGGGTGAGGGGTGTCGATCATCGCGCCTCGGCCGTCCGGCGTGACCACCCGGCTACGCCGCCGCGGGCCATCCGTCGTGTCTCGTTGCGGTTGAGAATAGGGTCCGCACATGGGCGCGACTAGGCACGGATGCCCGCCTGGGACGGGGGCTTCGGGTCGCGAAAGCCGTCACCGAATGGCCGACGAGCCTTCGGCGCTGCCGCTGCAGCGGTGCAGAGGGTATTGGCGGGGCTGGAAATCTCGGGCTCGGCCGCGCACACAGGTCCGGCGGCGCGGTCGCCGCCCAGCCTCACGAGACACCCGATGAACACGGCCGATCTCGCCCCGCACGCGCATCAGGTCCTGCGCGATGCGACCTTGCCGGAGCTGCCGAACCATTATCGGGGTAAGGTCCGGGACAATTACGACCTCCCGGACGGTCGGCGCATCCTGATCACCTCGGACCGGATCAGCGCCTTCGATCGGGCGCTGGCCGCCATTCCCTTCAAGGGGCAGGTCCTGACGCAGACCGCGCGCTACTGGTTCGAGCGGACGGCCGATATCTGCCCCAATCACGTCATCGCCTACCCCGACCCCAACGTGGTGGTCGGCCGGCGCCTCGAGATCCTCCCGGTGGAGGTTGTTGTCCGGGGCTATCTCGCCGGCACCACCTCGACATCGATCCTGACCCGCTACCGGGCGGGCGAGCGGGACATGTACGGCCATCGCTTTCCCGACGGCATGCGCTCCAACGAGCGGCTGGAACGACCCATCATCACGCCCACCACGAAGGCCTTCGACGGCGGTCACGACGAGCCCCTCACGGAGGCCGAAATCCTGGAACGGGGGCTGCTCACGCCCGAGCAATGGCGGACCGTGTCGGAGGCGGCGCTGGCCCTGTTCGCTCGGGGCCAGACCCTGGCGGCCGAGCGCGGTCTGATCCTCGCGGATACGAAATACGAGTTCGGCACCGACCCGAACGGCCGCATCGTCCTGGCTGACGAGATTCATACGCCCGACAGCAGCCGCTACTGGTTCGCGCAGAGCTACCCGGAGCGGTTCGCCGCCGGCGCGGCGCCGGAGAGTTTCGACAAGGATTTCGTCCGCAACTGGGTGGTCGCGCGGTGCGACCCCTACACGGATCCGATCCCGGAGATCCCGCCCGAGATCGTGCTGGAGACGGCCGCGGTCTACATCCGCGCCTACGAGACGATCACGGGCGCCCATTTCGTGCTGCCGGATCCGGCCGAGGAGCCCCTGGCGCGGATCCGGCGTAACCTCGCCGCCTATCTCGAGACCGACCGGCAATCCTGAGAAGAGGCGCGGCGCCCGTGGCGCCGCGCCCCGTTCGACGGATCAGGCCGCTGCGGCGATCGGGGCGGGGGAGGGCGCGTCCATGGCGCGCAGGTAGACGTCGAGCAGCGTCTCCTGCTCGTCGCGCTCGTCCTTGTCCTGCTTGCGGATCTTCAGGATCTCCTTGAGCACCTTCACGTCGAGGCCTTCGCCCTTGGCCTCAGCGAAGACCTCCTTCTTGGCCTCCATCAGGTCCTTGATCTCCTCCTCCAGCCGTTCCACGCGCTCGATGATCGAGCGGATGCGGTCGCCCGCGACGCCCACGGTGTCGGTCATGTCGGTCATGCGTTCCCTCGTCGGATGACGGGGGCACCCTCGCCGGGACAGGGTAAGCGGCGGGTTAAGGACGCGCGGGCGCCTGGATCCGGCCTTCGATCCAGCCGACGATCGCGTCCGCCACCGCGTCGCTGTTCGATTCCAGCATCATCATGTGGCCGTTGCCGTGGACGCCGTGCTCGGCGAGGGCCAGCCGGTCGGGCTTGGCCCCCGCCTGCGCGAGGAAGGCGGCCGTGCAATCGTCCATGGTGGCCCGGAACGAGGCCTCGCCGGTCACGATCACTGCGGGCACCCGGGCGAGGTTTGGCAGCTTATGCGCGGGCTCAGCCTGCAGCCAGCAGCGGATCTTGTCCGGCGCCGCCGCGGTCTCGGCCTGGACCACGGTCAAATCGGCGGGGCCACTCACCGGCGGCTCGAAATGCAGTGGCACCCGGGTGATGCCGTAAGGCCGCGCCCGCGCGTCGCCGATGCGCTCGTACCAGTCGGCGCCGCCCTTGAAGCGGATGTCGTAGAAGGTCGGACCGTTCGGCTCCACGGCGACGTGGGCCTTCACCAAGTCGGGCCGCTGGTCCGAGACCGCCCAGCCGAAGACGCCCGCCTGCGAGTGCGTCAGCAGGATCGCGGGGCCGATCTTCTCCAGAAGGGCGATCAGCGCCGGATCGACCAGCTCCTCGCTCTTCAGCGCGCTGGCGATGTACGGCACCTGGGAGAGATAGAACTGATCGAAGGCGGCGTTGCCGCGCACCCCCGCGCCGCCCGGCCACTGGTTGTGCAGCCGAGCCTGCGGATAGAGCGCGCTGCGCTCCTGCCCGGTGAACACCGTCTCCAGATCCTCGGCCGGCAAGCGGGCATAGGGACCGTAGGTCTCGGGATCGCCGCCGGATCGGCCGCGCCCCACCTGATCGACGACGTAGACCGCGAAGCCCTTGGCGGCGAAGCGATCCGCCCAGCCCGGCCGGCCGTCGGGCGTGCCGAGGAAGTTCGTCCCGGTCTGGGCGGTGCCGTGCACCAAGACGATCGGATAAGGCTGCGTCACCCGCTCCGGGGCGCGGTATTCGACGAACATCTGCCCGAGGGCTGTGGTCTTGCCGCCCGCCGTCGCGTAGCGGCCGCCGACGAAGAAGTATCCCGCCGATTGGTTTGGCTTGAAAGGCGTGCCGCCGAGCGCCGGTTCGGCGGCAAGCGGCGCCGAGGCGGCCGCGAGGCAGAGCAGGGTCAACGCCCCGGCGGCGGCTTTCCTGAGCATGGTGTCCTCCCGCGGACGTCTGTCGCGCCCGGCGGGAGGCATATCACCGTGAATGTGCCGTCCGGTCCAGCCGGCCGCACCAATCAGGCGTGGGCGAGGCGCGGCCTCTTGCCGAGGGCCTCCTCGACGGTGCCCGCACCGTCGAGATAGCCGTGGACCTTCGGGTTCGGCATGATCAGCGAGGCCACGAAGGCAATCGCCATCAGGACGGTCACGTACCAGAAGAACGTGCTCTCCATGCCGTTGTCCTTGAACCACAGGGCTACGAACTCGGCGGTGCCGCCGAACGTCGCGTTGGCCACCGCGTAGGACAGGCCGACCCCTAGCGCGCGGACGTCGGTGGGAAACAGCTCCGCCTTCACGATGCCGCTGATGCCCGTGTAGAACGATATCACCGCAAGCCCCAGCGTGATCAGGGCAAAGGCGAGGTACGGGTCCTTGTTGGTCCCGAGCGCCGTCATCAGCGGCACCACCATGAGCGTGCCGAGGCCGCTGTAGAGCAGCATGTTCGCCTTGCGGCCGATCCGGTCGGACAGCGCGCCGAAGATCGGCTGGATTGCCATGTAGACGAACAGAACCACCGTCATCACCTGCGACGCCGAGGTCTTCGGCATGCCGGCGGTGTTGACGAGATACTTCTGCATATACGTGGTGAACGTATAGAAGCTCAGGCTGCCTCCGGCCGTGTAGGCCACGACGACCAGGAACGCCCGCCAGTGCTTTGCCAGCGCGGCGAAGGTGCCGGCGGTCTCCTTGTCGCTGCTGTCCTTGGTCTCGGCCAGCGATCGCCGGAGGTAGAGGGCCACGACCGCCAGGCCGGCGCCGATGAAGAACGGGATGCGCCAGCCCCAGGCCGTGAGTTCCGGACCGGTCATCACCGTCTGCAGGAAGACCAGGACGAGCGAGGCGAGGAGCTGCCCACCGATCAGCGTGACGTATTGGAACGAGGCGAAGAAGCCGCGCTTCCCCTTGATCGCGACCTCGCTCATGTAAGTGGCCGACGTGCCGTATTCGCCGCCGACCGACAGGCCCTGCAGCATGCGGGCGAGGAGTAGCAGCACCGGCGCCAGGGTGCCGACATGCTCGTAGGTCGGCAGGATGCCGATCAGCAGCGACCCGAAACACATCATCAGCACCGAGACGACCATCGAGGTCCGTCGGCCGACGCGGTCAGCGATGCGCCCGAACAGCCAGCCGCCGACCGGCCGCATGAAGAAGCCCACGGCGAAGATGCCGGCAGTCTGCAGGAGTTGGCTGGTGGAATCGCCCTTCGGAAAGAAGGCGGGTGCGAAGTAGAGAGCGAAGAACGCGTAGCAGTAGAAATCGTACCATTCGACGAGGTTGCCCGACGACGAGCCCACGATGGCCCAGATGCGACGCTTCCGGTCTGCGGCTTCGTCGAGGGCGCTCGGTGCGATACCGATCGTATCGTCTCGCGAGGCGGACATGGCGTCTCCGTCGATCAATCCTGATGCCGGCCATGGCCGGTCTCTTCTTCGTGCGGCGCGACGTTACAGGTGACGCGCCTGATCGCAAGTCCGTGATCGGACATAGCCGAGGACAGCGCGTGCGCCTGTCATTCGTGCCGCGTCCCGATTGCCGCGGGACGGAACGGTTTCTCCGGAGGGCTCGTTGCGGGCCAGCGGAGGCGTCGATGGCGCACCGATGCCCGCAGGAGGAGAGGCCATGAAGCGGATTCTGAGAGACACGGTTGCGGCGGTCATCGTCGTCGCTGGAGCGGCGACGGCGTTCGCGCAGGGCGGCCCCGGTGGTGGCGGCGGTGGCGGCGGCGGTCCCGGTGGCGGGGGTCCCGGTGGCGGCGCGGGCGCCGGAGCCGGCCC